>NZ_MUNH01000137.1:0-34596 GCF_002154615.1 Streptomyces recifensis | reverse complement strand
TCCCCGGCCGCGCTGCGCGCCCTCGCGGTACGGCACCGGTTCACGATCCCCGAGACCGTCGTCGTCCTCACCCCGAGCGGCGGCCGCCATCTCTGGCTCACCGGGCCGCCGGACGTGGCGGTCCCCAACTCCGCGAGCCGGCTGGCGCCCGGCATCGACGACGCCACCCATCCGCGCGATCTGTCGGAAGGCCAGAAGCTCGCGCTCGTCCTCGCCATCCAGCTCTCCGCCGCGCCCCGGATCGTCCTGCTGGACGAACCGACCCGCGGCCTGGACTACCGGGCCAAGACGGCACTGATCGGCATCGTGGACGCCCTCGCGGCGGAGGGCCGCGCCGTCGTCATCTCCACCCACGACGTCGAGTTCGCCGCACGCGCCGCCGACCGGGTGGTGGTCATGGCCGAGGGAGACGTCGTCGCCGACGGACCCACTACCGAAGTCATCGTCTCCTCACCGACCTTCGCCCCCCAGACGGCGAAGATCCTCGCCCCGTTGCCCTACCTGACCGTCCGGCAAGTGGCGCGGGAACTGGCGACCGCCGACGACGAGGGAACACGTCCATGAGCACGCGCATCGGCACGGCCATCCGGTTGACCCCACGCGTCGGCGTGGTCATGGCACTGGCCGCCTTCCTCGGACTGGTCGCCTTCTTCTGGCCGTTCGTGGTCGCGCCGGGCAAGTTCGGCTCCAACTACGCGCCCCCGCTCATCTTCGGCGTCCTGCTGGTGCTCGTCCTCTGCGTGGTGCTGTCGGAGATCGCCGAAGGCGGCATCGACTCCAAGGCACTCGCCATGCTGGGCGTACTCTCCGCCGTGAACGCCGCCCTGCGCCCGCTCGGTGCCGGCACGGCGGGCATCGAGACCGTCTTCTTCGTCCTCGTGCTGGCGGGGCGGGTCTACGGCCCCGGCTTCGGCTTCGTCCTCGGCTGCACCTCGCTGTTCGCCTCCGCCCTGATCACTGGGGGAGTGGGACCGTGGATGCCGTACCAGATGTTCGGCTGCGCCTTCGTGGGGATGCTCGCCGGATTTCTGCCTGGGGCGAGCGGCCGGCGTGAGGTGCTGATGCTGGCCGTGTACGGCTCGCTGTCCGGCTACCTCTTCGGCTTCCTGCTCAACCTCTCCTTCTGGCCGTTCTCCCTGGACCCCAACAGCTCCATCGCCTACCTCCCGGGCCTGCCCTTCACCGAGCAGTGGCACCGCTACATCGCCTTCGACCTGGCCACCTCGCTGGGCTGGGACACCGGGCGGGCGATCACCAACTTCGCGTGCGTGCTGTTGGCCGGCCCCGCCGTGCTGACCACCTTCCGGCGCGCCGCACGCAAGGCCCGCTTCCGGGCGCCCGTGCGCTTCGCGGCCCCCCGGACGGCCGAATCCGAACCCCGCTGACCTCGAACACCACCGGAACCCGGCTTGCGGGGGTGGATTTACTAGGACGTCCAACTATATATTCGATGGGTAGGCCCGCGGTGCAGGGAAGCCGGTGTGATTCCGGCACGGTCCCGCCACTGTGACCGGGGAGCACGCCGTCGAGCAGGACGCCACTGACGAGCTGGATGTCGGGAAGGCGGACGGCGCGCGCTGATCCGGGAGTCAGGATACCGGCCGTGGGATGTTCCGTGTTGTCCACGAGGATGGAGCTGACACGCATGGCACCGGTGCGCATTCACGATCCCGGCGGACTCCGCCGCAGGCGTCATACACGCCGCATTCCCGTCGTCACCGCTTGACGGTTCGCACGCCATTCGCGTTCTCGCGCCGCCCCCGCACGCCTGTGTACGCCACCGCGTCCACGTGTGCCGGTTCGGCGCGGCCATCCCGGATCACCCTCACCTGACGAGAGCAGGCACCCATGATCCGTCCGAACGACCCCACCGACGTACGTGAGCTGACCCATTTCGTCGGTGGCAAGCACACCCCGGGAACATCGGGGTTCCACGGTGACGTGTACGACCCCAACACCGGCGAGGTCCAGGCCCGCGTGCCCTTGGCGGACCGGGCCGAGACCGAGGCGGCGATCGGTGTCGCCGTCGACGCCCAGCGCGAGTGGGGCGAGTGGAACCCGCAGCGCCGCGCCCGCGTGCTGCTGCGCTTCCTGCAGCTCGTCGAGCAGGAGAAGGACGCGCTGGCCCGGCTGCTGTCCTCCGAGCACGGCAAGACCATCGCCGACGCCCACGGCGACATCCAACGCGGCCTGGAAGTGGTGGAGTTCGCCACGGGCATCCCGCACCTCCTCAAGGGCGAGTTCACCGACAACGCGGGCACCGGCATCGACGTCCACTCGCTGCGCGCGCCGCTCGGCGTTGTCGCCGGGATCACGCCGTTCAACTTCCCGGCGATGATCCCCCTGTGGAAGGCCGCCCCGGCGCTGGCCTGCGGCAACGCCTTCGTCCTCAAGCCCTCCGAACGCGACCCGTCCGTCCCGCTCCGGCTCGCCGAACTCTTCCTGGAGGCGGGACTGCCGGCCGGCGTCCTGAACGTCGTCAACGGCGGGCGGGAAGCCGTCGACACCCTCCTCGAAGACCCGCGCGTCGCCGCCCTGGGCTTCGTCGGTTCCACACCGATCGCCGCGCACGTCTACGCCACCGCCGCCACCCACGGCAAGCGCGCCCAGTGCTTCGGCGGCGCCAAGAACCACATGATCGTGATGCCGGACGCCGACCTGGACCAGGCGGTGGACGCCCTGATCGGCGCTGGGTACGGATCGGCGGGTGAACGCTGCATGGCCATCTCCGTCGCCGTACCGGTGGGCGAGGACACCGCCGACGCGCTGGTCGCCCGGCTGAAGGAGCGCATCGGCAGCCTGCGGATCGGCCGCAGCGACGACCCCGAGGCGGACTTCGGTCCACTGGTCACCCGGGAGGCGGTGGACCGAGTGCGCTCCTACGTCGACCTCGGCCTCGAGGAGGGAGCCGAACTCGTGGTGGACGGGAGGGACTTCGTCCTGCCCGGTCACGAGAGCGGCTTCTTCGCCGGAGCCTCGCTGTTCGACAGGGTCACCCCGGCGATGCGCATCTACCAGGAGGAGATCTTCGGGCCGGTGCTGTCGGTGGTGCGCGCCGCCGACTACGACGAGGCCCTGCGCCTGCCCAGCGAGCACCCCTACGGCAACGGCGTCGCGATCTTCACTCGCGACGGGGACACCGCCCGCGACTTCACCCGACGGGTGAACACCGGCATGGTCGGCGTCAACGTGCCCATCCCGGTGCCGGTCGCCTACCACACCTTCGGCGGCTGGAAGCGCTCCGGCTTCGGCGACCTCAACCAGCACGGCCCGGACGCCATCCGCTTCTACACCCGCACCAAGACCGTCACCTCCCGCTGGCCCGCCGGCCTGCGCGAGGGTGCGAGCTTCACGATCCCCACGATGGGATGAGCGCCGTATGACCACCACCCTGCTCACCGAGGACCAGCAGGCCCTCGTGGAGACCACACTCGACTTCGCCCAGGACCATCTCGCACCCCGCGCCCTCGACTGGGACCGGGACAAGCACTTCCCCGTCGACGTGCTGCGCAAGGCGGCCGGGCTCGGCCTCGGCGGCGTCTACGTCCGTGAGGAGTACGGCGGTTCGGGCCTCAGCCGGGCCGACGGCGTACTCGTCTTCGAGTCCCTCGCCTCCGGCTGCCCGTCCATCGCCGGGTACCTCTCCATCCACAACATGGTCGCCTGGATGATCGACCGCTACGGTGCCGACACCCAGCGGGAGCGGTGGCTGCCCCGGCTGTGCGCCATGGAGGACCTGGCCAGCTACTGCCTGACCGAGCCGGGAGCCGGCTCGGACGCGGCGGCCCTCACGACCCGGGCCGTACGGGACGGCGACGAGTATGTGCTGACCGGCGTCAAACAGTTCATCTCCGGCGCGGGCGCCTCCCAGGTGTACGTCGTGATGGCGCGCACCGGCGGCACCGGCGCGGACGGTGTCTCCGCGTTCATCGTCGACAAGGACGACCCCGGTCTCACCTTCGGTCCGAACGAACGCAAGATGGGCTGGAACGCCCAGCCCACCCGACAAGTGGTCCTCGACGGCGTACGGCTGCCCGCCGACCGGCTCCTCGGCCGCGAGGGCGAGGGCTTCCGCATCGCGATGACCGGCCTGAACGGCGGCCGCCTCGGCATCGCCGCCTGCTCCCTCGGAGGCGCCCGCAGCGCCCTCGACCGCAGCCTCGCCCACCTCGCCGACCGGGAAGCGTTCGGCGCCCGGCTGCTCGACGCCCAGGCACTGCGCTTCCGGCTCGCCGACATGGCGACCGAACTGGCCGCAGCCCGTGCCCTGGTCCAGCAGGCCGCGCAGGCGCTCGACCGGGGTGACCCGCAGGCGCCGTACCTGTGCGCCATGGCCAAGCGGTTCGCCACCGACACCGGGTACTCGGTCGCAGACCGAGCGCTCCAACTGCACGGCGGCTACGGCTACCTCAGCGAGTACGGCATCGAGAAGATCGTCCGCGACCTGCGCGTCCACCAGATCCTGGAAGGAACCAACGAGATCATGCGCGTCATCGTGGCCCGCGGCCTGACGGAGGCGCTCGGATGACCGCCACCGACGAACCCGTCCTGTTCCACACCACCGGCCGGGCCGCCCACATCACCCTCAACCGGCCCAGGGCCCTCAACGCCCTCAACCACGAGATGGCCCGCCGCATCGACGCGGCCCTGACATCCTGGGAACGCGACCCGGCCGTGGAGACCGTGGTCATCACGGGCGCCGGGGAGCGCGGCCTGTGCGCCGGCGGCGACATCCGCGGCATCCACGACGATGCCCGAGACGGCGACGGCATTGCCTCGGCCGCGTTCTGGCGCGACGAGTACCGCCTCAACGCCCGCATCGCCCGCTACCCCAAGCCGTACGTCGCGATCATGGACGGCATCGTGATGGGCGGCGGGGTCGGCGTCTCCGCGCACGGCAGCGTCCGTATCGTCACCGAGCGGTCGAGGATCGCCATGCCGGAGACCGGGATCGGCTTCGTCCCGGACGTCGGAGGCACTTACCTGCTCGCCCTCGCCCCCGGAGAACTGGGCGACCACCTGGCACTGACCGGCGCACAGATCGGTGCCGGTGACGCCCTGCTCTGCGGACTCGCCGACCACTTCGTACCGGCCGACGCAGTCCCGCACTTCGTCAGCGATCTCGCCGACCATCCCGTGCGAGAGGCGCTCGCCGGCCATGTACAGCCGCCGCCCCGAGGCGAGTTGGCCGGTCGGCGGGAGTGGATCGACGCCTGCTACGCAGCCGACACCGTCGAGGAAATCGTCGACCGGCTTCTCGCGCACGGCGACCCCGCTGCCAAGGAGGCCGCCGAGACCCTGCTCGCCAAGTCCCCCACCGCCCTGAAGGTCACCCTCGCCGCGGTGCGCCGAGCCCGGCGCCTCGGCCCGCTGGAGCGGGTCCTCGACCAGGAGTACCGCGTCTCGTGCGCCGCCCTGCGCACCCCCGACCTGGTGGAGGGCATCCGCGCCCAGGTCATCGACAAGGACCGCGACCCGCACTGGTCGCCGGCCACCCTGGTCGAGGTGACGGACGCCGACGTCGAATGCTTCTTCGCCCCGCTCGGCGAGCACGAACTCGGACTCGCCGGACCTGACGCCGCCACGGAGGTGGCCTGGTGAACCGTACCGTCGCATTCATCGGACTCGGGCACATGGGCGCCCCCATGGCCGCCAACCTGGTCAAGGCGGGCCACCGTGTCCGCGGCCATGACCTGGTACCGGACGCCCTGGACGGCGCCACGCGGACGGGGGTGGAACCCGCGTCGTCAGTGGTCGACGCGGTCGCCGACGCCGAAGTGGTCATCACCATGCTTCCCATGGGCAGCCACGTCCTGCACCTCTACGACACTGTCCTGACGGCGGCCCGGCCGGGCACTCTCTTCGTCGACTGCTCCACCATCGACGTCGCCGATGCCCGCACCGCCCATGAGCGTGCGGCGGCCGCCGGAATGCGGGCCCTGGACGCACCGGTTTCCGGCGGGGTGGTCGGAGCCGAGGCGGCCACGCTCACCTTCATGGTCGGCGGGGGAGAGGCGGAGTTCGTCGAGGCGCGGCCGCTGCTGGAAGCCATGGGTAAGAAGGCCGTCCACTGCGGCGGCGCCGGTGCCGGGCAGGCTGCCAAGATCTGCAACAACATGATCCTCGGCGTCTCCATGATCGCCGTGAGCGAGGCGTTCGTCCTCGGCGAGAGCCTCGGCCTGTCCCACCAGGCCCTGTACGACGTGGCCTCCACGGCGTCCGGGCAGTGCTGGGCGCTCAGCGTCAACTGTCCCGTCCCCGGACCCGTGCCGACCAGTCCCGCCAACAGGGACTACCGGCCGGGCTTCGCCGCCTCCCTCATGGCCAAGGACCTCGGGCTCGCGGCCAACGCGGTCAAGGCGGCCGGAGTGCAGGCGGAACTCGGCCTGCGAGCAGCCGAGTTGTACGCCGCCTACGCCGAGCGGACCGGAGCCGCTGAGGATTTCTCCGGAATCGTGCGCACCATCAGGGACCAGAGCGGAGAACAGGCGTGACTGCGGAACCGGCTGTCGAGTACGAGACGATCCTTGTCGAGCGGAAGGGCCGTACCGCCCTGCTCACCCTCAACCGACCCAAGGCCCTGAACGCCCTGAACCTCCAGGTGATGAACGAGGTGGTGGCCGCCACCGAGGCCCTCGACCGGGATCCGGAGTGCGGCTGCATCGTGATCACCGGATCGGCGAAGGCGTTCGCGGCCGGCGCCGACATCAAGGAGATGCAGCCCCAGGAATACATGGACATGTACCTCGCCGACTGGTTCGCCGCCTGGGACCGCCTCGGACAGCTGCGCACTCCCACCGTAGCCGCCGTCGCCGGATACGCCCTGGGAGGGGGATGCGAGCTCGCCATGCTCTGCGACATCCTGCTCGCCGCCGACACGGCCGTCTTCGGCCAGCCCGAGATCAAGCTGGGGGCATCGGCGGCTCCCAGCGCCTGACCCGCGCTGTCGGCAAGGCCAAGGCCATGGAGCTGTGCCTGACCGGGCGCACCATGGACGCGACTGAAGCCGAGCGAGCCGGACTGGTCTCCCGTGTGGTCCCCGCCGACGACCTGCTCGGCGAAGCCCTGGCCGTCGCCGAGACGGTCGCCGGCATGTCGCTGCCGGTCGCGATGATGGCGAAGGAAGCGGTCGGGCGGGCCTTCGAGACCACACTCACGGAAGGCGTCCGCTTCGAACGCCGTCTGTTCCACGCCGTGTTCGCGACCACCGACCAGAAAGAAGGCATGGGAGCGTTCGTCGGTAAACGACCACCGGTATTCCGTCACCGCTGAACCACGAAGCCCGTGCCCGTGCCGTCCGTCCGGCGGGAGAGGAAGGTTACGCCGGGCGGACGCGGTCTTGGCCATGCCCGCGCCACGCGGTACGGTCTGTCCGATATCGACGACGGCGAAACGGAAGCCGGTCAGAATCCGGCACGGTCGCGCCACTGTATGCGGGACCCCCTTCTGGGGCGTTGCGTGAGTCAGACCCGTGGCCGTCGTCCTGTGCACCACCGAGATGGGACGCGAACTCCCAGAGGAGGTTCTGCCATGGCGCAGACCGTCGCCCAGCCGACAGCCACCACCCCCGCCGTTCCCGCCACGCTGCCGTTGAAGGCCATAGCGCCCTGGGCCGTCTTCTTCGGCATCCTGATGCTGGTCCTGCTGTACTTTGTCGGCGCGGAGCAAGGCGCCACCTCCGTGTTCAACGGCACGGACGTGCACGAGTGGGTGCACGACGCCCGCCACCTGCTCGGCTTCCCCTGCCACTGAACCGAGGGGACCGCGCACACCCATGAACTCCGCAACGGTTAGAAACCTCCTCGTGCGGGGCATGCTCGCCGGCCTCGCCGCCGGCGTGCTCGCCCTCGTCGTCGCCTACCTCCTCGGTGAGCCGAGCGTCGACAAGGCGATCGCCTTCGAGGACGCCCACTCCCACGAGCACGAGATGGAAGTCGTCTCCCGCTCCCTGCAGTCCACCGCCGGCCTCGCCACCGGCGTCCTCGTCTACGGGGTCGCCTTCGGCGGCATCGCCGCGCTCGCCTACTGCTTCGCGCTCGGCCGCGTGGGCCGCTTTAGCCCGCGAGCGACCGCGCTGCTGCTGTCCGGCTGCGCCCTGCTCGCCGTGTACGTCGTGCCGTTCCTGAAGTACCCGGCCAACCCGCCCTCTGTCGGCGACCCCGGCACCATCAGCAAGCGGACCACCCTGTACTTCCTGATGATGCTGCTCAGCGTCCTCCTCGCGGTCGCCGCCACCATCCTGGGCAAGCGCCTGGCGCCCAGCCTGGGCACCTGGTGGGCGACGGTCGTCGCGGTGGCCGCGTTCGCCCTCGTGATCGGTCTGGCCTACGCGTTCCTGCCGGTCATCAACGAGGTGCCGAAGGACTTCCCGGCCGCCCTGTTGTGGCGGTTCCGGCTGTCCGCACTGGCCATCCAGTCCGTCCTGTGGGCCGGCTTCGGTCTGCTCTTCGGTGAACTCGCGGAACGCCTGCTGAACCCCAAGCCGGCGACGGCCGCGAGCGGCCGCGCGGTTCCGGCCGCGCACTGATTCCTTCCGGACAACAGAGGGCCCTTCGGAACCATCCGGGGGCCCTCTGGCGTTCTCCGGACACCGAGTCCGACGCACGAGTGAGTACGGATCGACAGTGCAGCCCGACCCGACGCGGACCCCCGGCCGATGAGCGGAGGAACCGAGTGGCCAGAACCCCCCAGCCGCGCCACATCACCCTCGGCGGCCGTGAGGCGGTCGCCCTCACCCGGGAGGAATACGACCAACTCATTGCCAGCCGTAGGCAGATCGGCGGTCAGAGCGCCCGGGTGCGGGTGCTCGCCCAGCAGGCCAAACGCACCGAACAACTGCTCCACGACCTGGAGACACTGATCGCCTCAGAGGGGGAGGACTGCACCGGGCAGGTCCACACATCGTCGACGCCCTGTGCCGAAAGTACGTCCGCCCGGACGAACACCGCTGGTTCCTGCCTGCGCTGCGAGCTGGCGGCGTTGCTGCGCCGTCACCGGGACCCGGCGTCCTGAACCGCCGGTGACCGAGTTCTAGTCGATGTCCGGCACGGTCAGGGGGCGCCCGAGCCGCAGATTCCAGCGCCCAGCCCGGCCGCTGAGCTCGGTCACCGTAAGGGGAGACACATCAAGGCGCCAGAAGGCAGCGGCGGGTATGTCCAACGCTTCGGTGACCGCCGCCCGCACCACCTCCGGCTCGGCCACAGCGAGCACACGACCGTCGACAGCTGTCGCTTCCTCCAGCCACCGCGCGACTCTCCCACACAGGACTTCTATGGACTCACCCCCGTGTGGTGCGCTCCCCGGGTCGGTGAGCCAGCGGGCCACGGCTTCCGGCTCGGTAGCCGCCACCGCCTCCAGCGTGCGGCCTCGCCAGCGGCCCACGTCCAGTCCGCCCAGCTCCCGTGTGTCCACGCCGTCGAGGC
This sequence comes from Streptomyces recifensis, assembly GCF_002154615.1. NCBI lineage: Bacteria > Bacillati > Actinomycetota > Actinomycetes > Kitasatosporales > Streptomycetaceae > Streptomyces > Streptomyces recifensis. Next base: position 25,174 of record NZ_MUNH01000137.1, on the reverse strand, counting down.
CGAGAGCAGCCGCCGTCTCCCGACAGCGCACACCGGAGACACGACCACACGCGCCGCCACGGGCAGCGATCCGGCGGCCTCCCGGGCACGGGCCGCGCCGATGTCGTCGATCGAGTCGCCGTCGTAGAAGCGGGCCTGCCGCAGCGACGGGCTCGTGGCGGGCGAGACGAAGGTGACACGGCTGGTCACGTGGCTGCTCCTGCTGTCGGTGTCATGGGGTGCTGCTCTCCACGGCGTACGGCACGTACGTGCGCCGGTCCGGGTCGATGGCGAGGCGTCCGCCGGCCGGGGGCCTGGCGCGCTGGGCGCAGTCGCGGCGTTCGCAGATCCGGCAGCCCAGGCCGATGGGGGTGGCGGCGCTTGGGTCGTCCAGGGCGATGCCCTCGGTGTAGACGAGCCGGTGTGCGTGCCGCAGCTCGCAGCCGAGGGCGATGGCGAACTCGGCGCGCGGGGCGTGGTGGCCGAACCCGCCGCGGGTGATGGTCCGCGCGACCCAGAAGTACCGTTTCCCGTCCGGCATTTCGGCGACCTGCGTCAGTATGCGGCCCGGTGCGGAGAACGCCTCGTACACCGTCCACAGCGGGCAGGTGCCGCCCATGCGGGAGAAGTGGAAGTCGGTGGCCGACTGCCGCTTGGAGATGTTGCCGGCCCGGTCCACCCGCAGGAAGGAGAAACGGCACGCCCCGGCTTCCCGTGCGCTGCAGCGTGTTCAGGCGGTGGCAGGCCGTCTCGAAGCCGACGCCGAAGCGGGCCGAGAGCAGCTCGATGTCGTACCGCAGGTCCTCGGCCGTCGCGTGGAAGTCCGCGTAGGGCAAGCACGGCGACTCCCGCGTCCCGATCATGCAGGACGCCCTCGACCGGCTGGTGGTACGTGCCGCGGATCCCGAGCTGACCCGCATGGCCACCCTGCACGCGGCCTTGCGGCACGCGATGATCAGCCGCAAGGGAATCCATCCGAACCTGGACTACCCGGCCGGCCTCGCCTACCACCTCATGGGCTTCGACACCCCGGCCTTCACTCCGATCTTCGTGATGAGCAGGATCACCGGCTGGACCGCGCATATCACTGAGCAGCTCGCCCACAACGCGCTGATCCGCCCGCTGGCCTCCTACGACGGTCCGGGCCAGCGGGCGGTGCCGGGCGCCGCGTAGCCGTCTGCTGTCACGACGGGGCCGGGACGCTGGTGGCGTCCCGGCCCACTGGGATCGGAATCAGGCGGTGGGCAGTTCACCGCGGACGGTGCGGGCCGCTGCGACCAGGTTCTCCAGGGACGCGCGCGTCTCCGGCCAGCCGCGGGTCTTCAGACCGCAGTCGGGGTTGACCCAGAGTCGCTCGGCAGGGATGGCCTTCAGGCCGGTGCGGAGCAGTTCAGCGGCCTCCTCGGCGCTCGGCACCCGGGGGGAGTGGATGTCGTAGACACCCGGTCCTGCCTCGCGAGGGTAGCCGTGGGCGGCGAGTTCGCGGGCGACCTGCATGTGGGAGCGGGCGGCCTCCAGGCTGATGACGTCGGCGTCGAGGTCGTCGATGGCCTGGACGATGTCGCCGAACTCGGCGTAGCACATGTGCGTGTGAATCTGGGTGTCCGGACGAACCCCGGCGGTGGTGAGCCGGAACGCTTCCGTCGCCCAGGCCAGATAGGCGGCCCGGTCGGCGGCGCGCAGCGGCAGGGTCTCGCGCAGCGCGGGCTCGTCCACCTGGATCACGGAGGTACCGGCCGCCTCCAGGTCGCCCACCTCGTCGCGCAGAGCGAGGGCGACCTGGCGGGCGGTGTCGCCGAGGGGCTGGTCGTCGCGGACGAAGGACCAAGCGAGCATGGTGACCGGCCCGGTGAGCATGCCCTTGACTGGGCGGTCGGTGAGGGACTGCGCGTACGTCGTCCAGCGCACGGTCATCGGCTCGGGCCGGGAGATGTCGCCGGCCAGGACCGGTGGCCGGACGTAGCGTGTGCCGTAGGACTGGACCCAGCCGTGCTGGGTGGCGAGGTAGCCGGTGAGCTGTTCGGCGAAGTACTGGACCATGTCGTTGCGTTCGGCCTCGCCGTGTACCAGGACGTCCAGGTCGGCTTTCTCCTGGAAGGAGATCACCTCCTGGATCTCCGCCTTGATGCGCTCCTCGTAGCCGGCCGTGTCGATGCGTCCGGCGCGCAGGCCGGCGCGGGCGGTGCGCAGTTCGCCGGTCTGCGGGAAGGAGCCGATGGTCGTGGTCGGCAGCAGGGGCAGGCCGAGGTGGGCGCGCTGGGCGGCGGCCCGTTCGGCGTACGGCTGGGAGCGGCGGGCGTCGGCGTCCGTCACGGCCTCGGTGCGGGCCCGGACGCCTGGGTCGTGGGTGATGGGGGAGTTCGCGCGGGAGGCCAAGTCGGCGCGGTTTGCGGCGAGTTCGGCGGCGATCGTGTCGGTGCCCTGGGCCAGGCCCTTGGCGAGGGTGACGATCTCTGCGGTCTTCTGCCGGGCGAAGGCGAGCCAGCGCAGGATCTGCGGCTCGATGTCCCGCTCGGCTGCTGCGTCCAGCGGCACGTGCAACAGCGAGCAGGAAGCGGCGACGTCGACACGGTCGGCGAGTCCGAGGAGGGTGCCGAGCGTGGACAGGGACTGCTGCAGGTCGTTGATCCAGATGTTGCGGCCGTTGACGACTCCGGCGACCAGGCGCTTGCCGGGCAGTCCGCCGACAGCGGCCAGCGCCTCCAGGTTGGCTGCCGCCGATTCGGTGAAGTCCAGCGCGAGGCCCTCGACCGGAGCCTTGGCCAGGATCGGCAACGCGTCGCCGAGCCGGTCGAAGTAGGAGGCGACCAGCAGCTTCGGCCGGTCTTCCAGAGCCCCCAGCTCGCGGTAGACGCGCTCGGCGGCGTTCAGCTCGGCCGGCGTGCGGTCCTGCACGAGGGCGGGCTCGTCGAGCTGCACCCACTCGGCGCCCGCCGCGCGCAGATCGGCGAGGACCTCGGCGTACACGGGAAGCAGCCGGTCCAGGAGGGTGAGCGGCTCGAAGTCGGCGGGCACGCCCGGAGCGGGCTTGGCGAGCAGGAGGTAGGTGACCGGACCGACCAGGATGGGGCGTCCGGTCAGCCCCAGGGCGAGGGCCTCCTTCAGCTCCGCGACCTGCTTGACCGAGTTCGCGCTGAAGACGGTGTCCGGGCCCAGCTCGGGGACGAGGTAGTGGTAGTTGGTGTCGAACCACTTGGTCATCTCCAGCGGAGCGACCTCCTGGGTACCGCGCGCCATGGCGAAGTAGCCGCCCAGCGCGTCGGCGTCGACCGCTGCGCGGTGCCGCTCGGGGATCGCGCCCACCATGACGGTGGTGTCCAGGACATGGTCGTAGTACGAGAAGTCGCCCGTGGGCACCTCATGGATGCCACTCTCGGCGAGTTGATGCCAGTTCGTGCGACGAAGGCCGGTGGCGGTAGCACGGAGGGCGTCGGCGGTGACGCGGCCCTTCCAGTAGCCCTCGATGGCCTTCTTCAGTTCCCGGTTCTGTCCCTGGCGGGGGTAGCCGTACACGGTGGCCCGTGCTGCCGCGGCTGCGGACTTGCTGGTCACGGAGATCTCCTTCGCGAGATGAATCCCTGAGATCCCGGAGACGGGACGAGAGCGCGAAGGGAATGACGAACCGGACGGCAAAGACCCCGCGCGGCAACAGCACGGTCGCTCCGTCTGGTATGTACGCCGACCCGCCCTCGAGGTCACCGGAATCTCCGCGCACGGAATGGTCCGTACGCGGGCAGTTGGCAGGTCTTCGGACTCGCGGGCACGTCCCCCCATGGAGGACACCTACTGGCCGTCGCTTCCCAGGCCCAGTACCTCGGACCCAGTGCGTATGACGGCGGTCGTTCCCGCTCACCGCTGCGGGGCAGTCCCGGATTCCCACCGGGTTCCCTCTTACGACACCCCGCCTGGCGGACAGGGCGAACCAGCTGCTGTGGTCAGCCTACGGGTTGGCGCCGTGAAGGGAAGAGCGCCGTCCAGCATCCGGAAGGCGGGGTCAGGGCATGCGGCGGGTGGCACGGCGAGGGGCGGGAGGCGCCGCACACGCTTCCCGCCCCTTTCCCTGTCGCGCCGCGGGGGACCCTCACGCCTGCGGCGGTGCGGGCCCCTCAGCCCGCGTCGTACCAGGCCCTCAGCCCTGGTCGTAAATGTGGAACCCCCGGCCTGTCTTCCGGCCGAGCAGCCCCGCCTCCACCATCCGCATGAGCAGCGGCGGCGGCGCGTAGAGGGGTTCACGGAACTCGTCATAGAGCGATTCCGCGATGGAGGCCACGGTGTCCAGGCCGATCAGATCGGCCAGCTTCAATGGTCCCATCGGGTGGGCGCAGCCCAGTTCCATGCCCGCGTCGATGGCGGCGGCCGCGGCGAACCCGGACTCCGCCATCCGGACGGCGGAGAGCAGGTACGGGACGAGCAGGGCGTTGACGACGAAGCCCGCCCGGTCCTGGGAACGGATGACCGTCTTGCCGAGCGTGCGGGTAGCGAAGTCCTCCACCAGAGCCGTCGTCTCGGCAGTCGTGTGCAGCGAGGTGACCACCTCGACCAGCGGCAGGACGGGGACGGGGTTGAAGAAATGCAGGCCCACGACCCGGTCCGCGCGGGATGTCGCCATGCCCAGCCGCATGATCGGCAGAGAGGAGGTGTTGGTGGCCAGGATGGCGGCAGGATCTTCGACGATCTTGTCCAGGGCGGCGAAGACCTCGGTCTTGGCTTCCGGGTTCTCGATGACTGCCTCGACGACGAGCTGCCGGTCGGCCAGGGCGTCCAGGTCGCCGGTGAAGACGAGCCGGGCCTGAGCATCGTCGGCAGCCTCACGGCTCAGCTTGCCTCGTTGTACGGCACGGTCCAGGGAGTCGACGATCCGGTTCTGTGCGGCGCGGGCAGCGACCGCGTCCACCTCGCAGACCACGGTCTCCAGCCCGGCCCGTGCACACACCTCGGCGATTCCAGCCCCCATCTGCCCGCCGCCGACCACGCCGACGCGCGTGATGCCCCCGCTCACGCCTGCACCTCCGGCCGACGCACAAGGTGGCGGGTGTAGGCGTCCGGTGTGAAGAAGAGCGGCAACTCGCCGGTCAGCGCAGTGCGTTCGAAGAGGGCGCGGATGTCGGCGACGGGTGCCCAGGGGTACTCGGCGCCAAGCGCGACAGACTCCTCGTCGAGGATCTGCTCCACGGTCTCGCGGTCGATGACCTGGTGGCGCAGCCACTGCCAGATCTGTACACGGGCGATCTCGGCGGTCGCCGCGTCCTCCATCAGGCCGTCGATGGCGACGGCGCCCTGGCCGCGCAGCCAGGCGGCGTAGTACCGCAGCGTGACGGAGATGTTGGTGCGCACTCCGTCCGGGGTGGGCGGACCGCTGATGCGGCGGACGGACAGGAGGTCGGCCGGGGTGACCTCGACATCGTCGCGGACACGGTCGAGCTGGTGCGGACGCCCGCCGAGGACACCGTCGAACACGTCGCGGCAGACGGGGACGAGCGCCGGATGGGCGACCCAGGAACCGTCGAAGCCGTCCTCTGCCTCCCGCTCCTTGTCCAGCCTGACCTTGGCGAACGCGGCCTCGTTCGCGGCCGGGTCCTTGCCCGGGACCTGGGCGGCCATCCCGCCGATGGCGTGTGCGCCGCGCTTGTGGCAGGTACGCACGAGGAGTTCGGTGTACGCGCGCATGAATGGGGCGGTCATGGTGACCTTCGCGCGGTCCGGGAGGAGGAAGTCGGTGCGGTGGCCGAAGGTCTTGATCAGGCTGAACAGGTAGTCCCAGCGGCCAGCGTTCAGCCCGGCACTGTGCTCGCGCAGCTCGTAGAGGATCTCCTCCATCTCGAACGCGGCCGTTATCGTCTCGATGAGCACGGTGGCCCGAACGGTGCCGCGCGGGATGCCCAGCAGGTCCTGGGCGAGGAGAAACACGTCGTTCCACAGCCGCGCCTCGTAGCGGTTCTCCAGCTTGGGCAGGTAGAAGTACGGGCCGTGTCCGGCGTCGATCTGTCGCTGGGCGCAGTGGAAGAAGTACAGGCCGAAGTCGACGAGCGCGGCCGGCACAGGGCGGCCGTCGCACTCCAGGTTCTCCTCGTCGAGGTGCCAGCCGCGCGGGCGGACCATGATCGTGGCGACCTGCTCACCCAGTCGGTACTCCTTACCCTCTGGGGTGGTGAAGTCGATCCGGCGCTCAATGGCGTCCAAGAGGTTGAGCTGCCCACCGACGATGTTGTCCCACAGTGGCGCGGTTGCGTCCTCGAAGTCCGCCATCCACACCTTGGCACCGGAGTTGAGAGCGTTGACGGCCATCCGTCGGTCCGGCGGCCCGGTGATCTCCACCCGGCGGTCGGTCAGACCTGGCGCGGGCGGCGCCACACGCCAATCGTCGTCAGCCCGCACCGCGGCGGTGACCATCGGGAAGTCGAGAGGCGAGCCCGACGCCAGACGCAGGATCTGTCGGCGGCGTTCCTTCATCAGTTCCAGCCGACGCGACGCGAACGCCCCGACGAGGCGGCCGACGAAGTCCAGGGCGGCGGGGGTGAGGATCTCGTCGTGCCGGTGACCGGGCGCGGCGAGGACACGGACCTTATGGGTGAGTGCGGTGGTGGTCATCGGGCTCTCCTGAGATGTGGGAGCGGAGGGGACGGAGACGGTTTCGCCCCCTCCGCTGGCCGGAGTCGGCCGGAGCGCGAAGCGTCCGGCTCAGTGGCCTAGTGGAACTGCTCTTCCTCCGTGGATCCGGCCAGTGCCGTGGTGGAGGAGGTGGGGTTGACGGCGGTGGAGACCAGGTCGAAGTACCCGGTGCCGACCTCGCGTTGGTGCTTGACGGCGGTGAAGCCCTGCTCCTGGGCGGCGAACTCCTTTTCCTGGAGGTCGACGTAGGCGGTCATGCCGTGGTCGGCGTAGCCGCGGGCCAGGTCGAACATGCCGTGGTTGAGCGAGTGGAACCCGGCGAGCGTGATGAACTGGAACTTGTAGCCCATCGCGCCGAGTTCGCGCTGGAACTTGGCGATCTGGTCGTCGTCCAGGGCGGCCTTCCAGTTGAAGGAGGGAGAGCAGTTGTAGGCGAGCATCTGGTCCGGGTACTCGGCGTGGATCGCCTCGGCGAACTCGCGGGCCTGCGCCAGGTCCGGGGTGCCGGTCTCCACCCAGATCAGGTCGGCGTACGGAGCGTAGGCCAGACCCCGCGCGATGACGGGCGCCATACCGTTGCGCACCCGGTAGAAGCCTTCCGCCGTGCGCTCGCCGGTGACGAACTCGGCGTCGCGCTCGTTGACGTCGCTGGTCAGCAGGTTGGCGGCGAGGGCGTCGGTACGGGCCACGATTACGGTCGGCACGTCCGCGATGTCGGCCGCGAGGCGGGCCGCGTTCAGGGTGCGGATGTGCTGGGAGGTGGGGACCAGCACCTTGCCGCCGAGGTGGCCGCACTTCTTCTCCGAGGCGAGCTGGTCCTCGTAGTGGATGCCCGCCGCGCCGGCCGCGATCATCGCCTTGGTCAGCTCGAACGCGTTCAGCGGCCCGCCGAACCCGGCCTCCGCGTCGGCCACGACCGGCGCCAGCCAGTCCGTGGTGTCGCCGGCGTCCTCGGCGGTGGCGATCTGGTCGGCGCGCAGCAGGGCGTTGTTGATCCGACGCACCACCTGGGGAACGGAGTTGGCCGGGTAAAGGCTCTGGTCCGGGTAGGTGTGCCCGGCCTGGTTGGCGTCGGCGGCCACCTGCCAGCCGGACAGGTAGATCGCCTGGAGCCCCGCCTTCACCTGCTGCACGGCCTGGCCACCGGTCAGCGCGCCGAGCGCGTGGACGTAGTCCAGCTCGTGTAGCTGCCGCCACAGCCGCTCGGCGCCGCGCCGGGCCAGCGTGTGCTCCTCCCGCACACTTCCGGAGAGCCGGACCACGTCCTCGGCGCTGAAGGTGCGCTCGATGCCCTGCCACCGGGGGTCGGTGGCCCAGCGCCGCGCGAGTTCCTGAGCCGCTTGTGTCCTCGCCTCTGCCATGACTGTCACCGCTCCTCGATCTGTGTGGGCTGCCAATCCCGCCGTCCGGATGAACAGAGGTGGCACTGGATGTCGTATGGCTGGAGTCGCGGCCCGCCCTCACCAGGAGTGGAGCTGAGCGATGCTGCTGGTACGCGTCGGTGCCGCTGCCGGGATCTCCGACGTCAGGGCAGGAATCGTGCCCCGGTTCCGGGCTGTGACGATCGGTTCCGGCGGGCCGCACTAAGACTCTTGCACTGGCACTGAGTGCCATCAACCGTGGATCGTTGCCAACTTCTGCGAATCTTCCAGCCGACTTTTGCCAAGCTTGCGAAGAGTCCTGGAGCGGGCTGTTCCCGTACGCTGATCCAAGCCGGATCTTGATGCGGAGGGGCGGGACGATGGGCAGGACGTACGCGGGGGCGCGACTGCGCCGACTGCGGGAGGAACGGCGGATGAGCCAGGCGGATCTGGCCCGCGTCCTGGGCATCTCCCCGAGCTATCTGAACCAGATGGAGCACGACTCCCGCCCGCTCACCGTCCCGGTGCTGCTGCGGCTGACCGAGGCGTTCGGCGTCGATCCGGGGTTCTTCTCCGAGCGGGACACCACTCGCCTGCTGGCTGACCTTCGCGAGGCGCTCGCTGGAGAAATCGCCGAGTCGCAGATCTCGGCGGTCGACCTCAGTGACCTGGCCGGCCGCCTGCCGGGCGTCGCCAAAGTCCTGCTCGACCTCGGCCGCCGCAACCAGCAGCTCTCCGAGCGCCTGGCCGGCGCGGCGGACGGCAGAGACCGGGATCGGGCCGCCATCTCCTCACCCCACGAGGAGATCCGCGACTTCTTCTACCGCCGCCAGAACTATCTGCACGAAACCGATGTCGCCGCCGAACGTCTGTCCGATGAGATCGGTGTCCGGCCGGGGGAAGTGGTCGGGGCCCTCACTGCGAGACTCGCGAAGGCTCATGGCATCCATCTGGCCGCTGATCCTGGCGCCCGGCTGCATCGCTACGACGCCAGGAGCCGCACCCTGCATCTGTCCTCACGGCTACGGCCCGGTCAGCGCGCCTTCCGTATGGCGACCCAACTAGCCCTGCTGGAGCACGGCGAGGACCTCGACCGTCTCGCCACAGAAGACTTCCCGCCCGGCACATCCACCCAGGCACTGGCCCGCATCGGCATCGCCAACTACTTCGCCGCTGCCCTGATCCTGCCCTACACCGCCTTTCACACAGCCGCCGAGGATGCCCGCTACGACATCGAACGCCTCATCGACCATTTCGGCCTCGGCCACGAGACGGTCTGCCACCGGCTGAGTACCCTGCAGCGCCCACGGCTGCGTGGGGTTCCCTTCTCCTTCGTACGGGTCGACCGGGCCGGCAACCTGTCCAAACGCCAGTCCGCCACCGGCTTCCACTTCTCCCGCGCCGGCGGCACCTGCCCGCTGTGGAACGTCTACGAAGCGTTCGCCACCCCCGGCCGCATTCACGTCCAGATCGCCGAAATGCCGGATGGGCAAAGGTACTTGTGGACCGCGCGCGCTGTCACCCGGCATCGCGGCGGCTGGGGCGAACCCGGCAAGACCTACGCGATCGGCCTCGGCTGCGAGATCCGGCACGCCCACCGGCTCGTCTACTCCGACGGCCTCGACCTCACCAACGCCTCCGCCGCCACCCCCATCGGCATGGGCTGCCGCGCCTGTGAACGCCTCGACTGCCCACAGCGTGCGGTGCCCCCGCTGGGACGCGCGCTGGTCATCGACCAGAACAGCAGCACCTTTGTGCCGTATCCGGTCGAGCGTGACGAGGTCGTCCCGTAGGGAACCGGTGTCGTCCCCCTCCGGTGCGCCTCGAGCAGTGGGAGCGCGGCGCAGATAGTTGTCCTCGAACCGCGCGACCTCGCCGACCAGTTCGGGGTCGCGCGGGCGCAGGCGGGCAATGATGCCCCCCGATGTCGTCGACGGCGAACATCACGTGGTGCGTGTCCAGGACGTTCTGCGGCCGGGCGCGGGCCCGGCGTCGATCAGCTCGGGACTGAGGTACTCAGCTCCAGCCGACTGTGGCCGTCCGAGGTCCGGAAGCCGCGCGCACGGGTCAGGGTGCAGAAACGGGCCGCCTCGTACGCGTCCGTGGCACAGCCCACCGCGTTCCAGGAGGCCACCGAGCCGGGTGGAGTCGGGGAGTTACCCATAGGGCATGTACGCGAGTGCCGAGTGCGGCAGTCAGAGTCGCTCACTGGCCCAGCATGATGATCGGCCTCACCGAGTTCAATGTCTGCGGCAGCTCCTCGGCGGGCAGGCCGCCGCCTTGGGCCAGTTCAGGGGAGCCGCCTCCCTTGCCGTTCAGCAGGCGTCGTACGAGTACGGCGGCGTCGTGTCCCGCCGCGCGGGCCGCTTTGTTCACGGCGGTGACGACGAGTGCCTTGTCGCCGGACTCCGCGCCGACGGCCACCACGCCGGGGCGGTCGGAGGGCAGGGCGTCGCGGATGGCGCCTGCCAGCGCCCTGGCACCTTCCGGCCCGTCGGCCGCGGTCGTGCTGACTACCAGTGCCGTGCCGGTGTCCTCGGCCCTCGCGGCCAAGGCGGCTGCCTGCGCGATGGTGGCCTGCTGACGCAGCCGCTGGTTCTCCCGGTCGGCCGCCTTGAGCCGGTCCAGCAGACCCGCCACGCGGTCGGGGAGTTCGGCGCGCGGGGCCTGGAGCTGCTCGGCCACACGGGCCGCGAGGTCGCGCTCGCGGGCGAGGTAGCCGACGCCCTCCAGTCCCACAGCGCCCTCCAGCCGCCGCATCCCGGAACCCACCGAGGACTCCGAGGTCAGCGCGAGGACACCGATCTGGGAGGCGTGCTGGACGTGCGTGCCACCGCACAGCTCGCGCGACCATTCGCCGCCGATCTCGACCACGCGCACCTTGTCGCCGTAGGTCTCGTCGAACAGGGCCAGTGCGCCGAGTTCCTTCGCCTCCGGCAGGGTCATCCAGCGCACGTCAACGGGGAGGTCCCGGCGCAGCGCCTGATTCGCGGCCTCTTCGATCTCGCCGCGCGTCGCGGAGGACAGCGCGCCCCGCCAGGGAAAGTCGAGCCGGAGGTGGCCGGGACGGTTGTACGAGCCGGACTGCAGGGCGGTCGGGCCGAGGACCTGGCGCAGGGCCGCGTGCAGGACGTGGGTGCCGGAGTGAGCCTGGCGGGCGCCGAGCCGCCACTCGGGATCGACGGCCGCGTGCACCGCGTCCCCGGCCGTGAGGTCCCCCGCGGTCACCCGTACCTTATGGACCACCAGACCGGGCAACGGCCACTGTACGTCTAGGACTTCGGCCTCCACCGACGTCCCGGACAGCAGACCCGCGTCCGCGGCCTGACCGCCCGACTCGGCGTAGAAGGGCGTGCGGTCGAGCACCACGCTGACGATCTCGCCCTCGCGCGCGACCGGCACCGGCCCGGAGGGACCGAGCAAGGCGAGCACGCGGGAGTCGGTGGTCAGGGTGTCCCAGGCCCGCCAGTCGGTCAGGCCGTGCTGGTCGAGGACGGCCCGCAGGGCTGTGGTGTCCGTCGTACCGCCGGACTTGCGGGCGCGGGCATCGGCGCGGGCCCGCTCCCGCTGCTCGCGCATCAGCGCGGTGAAGCCGTCCCGGTCGACCTCGACACCCTGCTCGGCGGCCATCTCCAGGGTGAGGTCGATGGGGAAGCCATAGGTGTCGTGTAGCAGGAACGCCTGGGCGCCGGGCAGCCGTCCGCCCGCCGCCCTGGTCTTGGCCACTGCGGTGTCCAGTACGGCGGTGCCCTGGTGCAGCGTGGCCCGGAAAGCCTCCTCCTCGCCCGCCGCCTGATCGGCGATCCGCTCGTACGTCTCGGCCACCTCCGGGTAGCTGGGCGCCATGCAGTCGCGGGCCGCCGCCAGCAGGTCGACCAGTACCGGTTCCGCACAACCCAGTTGACGCATGGCGCGGACCGCGCGACGCAGGATGCGGCGCAGCACGTAGCCCCGGCCCTCGTTGCCCGGGGTCGTGCCGTCCGCGAGCAGCATCAGGCCGGTGCGGACGTGGTCGGCGACCACGCGCAGCCGGACGTCCGCCGTCGCCTCGGCGCCGTAGGTGACCTGGGCGAGCTGCGCGGCGCGGTCCAGGATCGGCCGGGTCTCGTCGGTCTCGTACAGGTTGTCGACGCCCTGGAGCAGGGTGGCCATGCGCTCCAGGCCCATGCCGGTGTCGATGTTGCGGCGGGGGAGTTCCCCGAGGACCGGGTAGCCGGACTTGCCGGTGCCCTCGCCGCGCTCGTACTGCATGAAGACGAGGTTCCAGAACTCCGTGTACCGGTCCTCGTCCACCGCCGGCCCGCCCTCGGGGCCGAAGGCGGGTCCCCGGTCGTAGTACAGCTCGGAGCAGGGGCCGCACGGGCCGGGTACGCCCATGGACCAGAAGTTGTCCTCGTCGCCGCGCGCCACGATCCGGTCGTCGGGCAGCCCGGCGATGCGGCGCCACAGAGCGCGGGACTCGTCATCGGTGTAGTGCACGGTGACCCAGATGCGATCCGGGTCCAGCCCGTAGCCGCCCTCCGCGACCGGCGTGGTGGACAACTCCCAGGCGAAGGCGATGGCCTCCTGCTTGAAGTAGTCGCCGAAGGAGAAGTTGCCGTTCATCTGGAAGAAGGAGCCGTGCCGGGTGGTGCGGCCGACCTCCTCGATGTCCAGCGTGCGCACGCATTTCTGCACACTCGTCGCCCGCGCCCAGGGCGCCTGCGCCTCACCGGTCAGATACGGCTTGAACGGCACCATGCCCGCGTTGACGAACAGCAACGTCGGGTCCGGGGTCGGCAGCGGGGCGCTGGGCACGACGGTGTGGCCGCGCTCGGCGAAGAAGTCGAGGTAGCGGCGGCGGATCTCGGCGGTGCGCAAGACAGACTCCGGGTCACTACAGGGGCTGGACGGTCAGATGCCGGGCGGGATGACGGGGGCCGAGGAAGACGACCAGGCCGTCACCGTCGGCGCAGGGGTGGGTGGCCTGGTACCAGCCCAGGTGGCGGTAGAACGACATGGCGCGCGCGGACCGCTGCGAGGTCAGCAGCCAGGCCCGGCCCTCCGGGCAGTCCCGCGTGACGGCGTCGAGAAGGCGGCTGCCCAGACCGGTGCCCTGGGCGGACGGGCGCAGGGCCAGTTCGTCGATCTCCAGCGCGCCGCACAGCCAGGCGTGGGTGCGCTCGGCTCCCAGCGCTGCCGATGCCTGCCCGTAGGAGCGGTCGGTGGGGAACGGCACGGGGGTGGTCCAGGCCGTAGCGAAGCCGAGCACGCTCTCGCCCTCGATGGCGAGCGCGGCGGTGAACCCCGGGCGGCCGGCGTTCGTGACGAGCCGCGCGGCGAAGGCGTCGGCCTCTGGCTCGCCCTCGTCCCAGGGCGGGGCGGCGAAGGCGTCCAGGTAGGCCGACCGCACGGTCTCGACCAGGTCGAGGAGTTCGGCTCCCGAGCACACCCTGATGCTCATCGCACGGCCCCCGCCAGGACGTCGCCGGGATGCAGCGCCGCGTACTCCAGTGGTGCCGACGGGTCGATCGACACGTCGAGCGGTGCGGGCCGCGCCCCTGCCCGGACGAGCAGGTCGCCCACCGCGGCGATCATCGCGCCGTTGTCCGTGCACAGCCGCAGCGGCGGTACCCGCAGCTCGATCCCCGCCGCCCGGCACCGCTCCTCGGCGAGGGAACGCACCCGTGAATTCGCCGCGACGCCCCCCACCACGACAAGTGTGTTCACACCATGCTCGGCGCAGGCGGCCACCGCCTTGCGGGTCAGCACGTCCGCGATGGCCTCCTGGAGGGAAGCGGCACCGTCGGCCACGGGCAGGTCCCGGTCCGCATGGCTCTCCGCCCAGCGCGCGGCCGCGGTCTTCAGTCCGGAGAAGGAGAAGTCGTACGAGCCGGGCAGCGGGCGGGGGAAGGAGACGGCGCGCGGATCTCCGTCGCGGGCCGCCCGGTCGACGGCCGGGCCACCGGGGTAGGGCAGTCCGAAGACGCGGGCGACCTTGTCGAAGCACTCGCCGGCGGCGTCGTCGAGGGTGTCGCCCAGGTGGAGGATCGGATCGCGGGCCAGGTCGCGCACCAGGAGCAGCGAGGTGTGGCCGCCGGAGACGATCAGCACCATGCAGGGGTCGGGCAGCGGCCCGTGCTCCAGGGTGTCGGCGGCGACGTGACCGGCGAGGTGGTGCACCCCGTACAGCGGCACCCCCAGCGCGTACGCGATGCCCTTCGCTCCGGCCAGTCCGACCTGGAGTGCGCCGGACAGTCCCGGCCCCGTGGTGACCGCGACGGCGCCGATGTCGCCGAGTTCCAGGCCGCCGTCGTCCAGCGCCCGTCGGACCACGGCCCGCAGCGAGTGCAGGTGGGCGCGGGAGGCGATCTCCGGTACCACCCCGCCGTAGCGGGCGTGCTCGTCCATGCTCGACGCCACCGCATGCCCCAGCAGCCGCCCGTCACGGACGAGTCCCGCACCGGTCTCGTCGCACGACGACTCGATCCCGAGCACGATCGGAGAGTCCACGCCCGTCCCTTTCTGCACAATCTAAGCTATTGCAAGTAGTGTGCAATAAGATCGCCCCGGATGTGAACCGGGGCTGTTGACCGAAAGCGGGTCGGGGCTTTGCTGCGCTCAGGTTGTAGCTGCACCTGATGTGCAGAAACCTGGGAGGCGCGGCTGAAAACGGCCGCTCGCCACCGAGTAGAAGGCCCCCGCCTCCATGACCACCGCTCCCGAGTCCGCCTCCGCCCGTACGTCCGCCGGCCGGGGCATCTCGTGGCACCGCATACGCACCTCCATGACCCGCCGGGAGTGGGCGCGGGTGGGCGGCATGGCCGCCTTCATCCTCGCGCTGCACGTGATCGGATGGTTCCTCCTGGTCGCGATCGTCGCCCCCGAGCACTACAGCCTCGGCGCGAAGACCTTCGGCATCGGGATCGGCGTCACCGCCTACACGCTCGGGATGCGGCACGCCTTCGACGCCGACCACATCGCCGCCATCGACAACACGACGCGGAAGCTGATGAACGAGGGGCAGCGGCCGATGTCGGTCGGGTTCTGGTTCTCCCTCGGTCACTCCACGATCGTCTTCGCCCTCGCCTTCCTGCTCTCCCTCGGCGTGAAGTCGCTGGCGGGGCCAGTGGAGAACGACGACTCCGCGCTGCACCACGTCACCGGCTGGATCGGCACGACCGTCTCCGGCACGTTCCTCTACGTCATCGCGGCCATCAATCTGGTGATCATGGCCGGGATCTGGAAGGTGTTCCGAGAGATGCGCACGGGCCGCTTCGACGAGGCGGCCCTGGAGGAACAGCTGAACAACCGGGGCTTCATGAACCGGCTGCTCGGCCGCGTCATGAAGTCGATCACCAAGCCGTGGCAGATGTACCCCCTCGGCCTCCTCTTCGGCCTCGGCTTCGACACCGCGACCGAGATCGCGCTGCTCGTCCTGGCCGGCTCCGGCGCCGCCTCCGGACTGCCCTGGTACGCGATCCTGTGTCTGCCGATCCTGTTCGCGGCCGGGATGTCCCTGCTCGACACGATCGACGGCTCGTTCATGAACTTCGCCTACGGCTGGGCGTTCTCCAAGCCGGTGCGCAAGGTCTACTACAACCTCACCATCACCGGCCTGTCCGTGGCCGTCGCGCTGATCATCGGCACCGTCGAACTCCTCGGCCTGGTGGCCGAGAAGGCCGGAATGCACGGCCTGTTCTGGGACTGGGTGGCCGGGCTGGACCTGAACATCATCGGCTACGTCATCGTCGGCCTGTTCTTCGCCACCTGGGCGATCGCGCTGGTCGTGTGGAAGGTGGGCCGGATCGAAGAGAAGTGGACCGCGGGTCTGGCGGCACCGGTCACGCCCGCGGAACGGAGCGAGTAGCACGGGGTGTCGTCAGCCGCCGCACCTGGCGCAGTACCCGTAGACAAGGAGTGACCCCGACGCGTCCGGCAGCAGGCCGGTCAACTCGGCCGCCTCCGTCAGGTGGCGGCTGGTGAGCCCCTCCACCTGCCCGCACCGACGGCACACGCTGTGGTGGTGCGGGTCGCCGGTGATGCCGTAGCGAGTCGGCCCGGGTCCGTGCACCGCGTGCGTCAGGCCGGCGGCGGTGAGCGCCTCCAGGGTTCGATAGGCGGTCGTGGGGTGGATGGAGTCACCGGAGCGGGACAACTCCTCGCAGACTTCCAGGGGAGTGAGGTGGCGCCCCGAACCGAGGAGCAAGTCCAGCACCCCTAGGCGGCCGGGGGTGCAGCGGAGATCGCTGCGGCGCAGCAAACGGCGGGATTCCGGTTCCGCCGCCATGCCGTCGTGCCGTGAGTGCCGGGCCTTGCTCACGCTGCTGCCTTTCGGAGGGCGCCCGTCGGTGACCGAGGTGATCAGCCCAACGACCTAGGACTGATGCCGAATCAGCAGGGCACCTTGTCGCTGATAGCGTGCAACTGCACATCACTCGCAATTATGTCGGAGGACGTTGGCCATGGCGGTGTACACGCTCCCGGAGCTCCCGTACGACTATTCCGCGCTCGCCCCGGTGATCAGCCCCGAGATCATCGAGCTGCACCACGACAAGCACCACGCCGCATACGTCAAGGGCGCGAACGACACCCTGGAGCAGCTCGCGGAGGCGCGGGACAAGGAGTCCTGGGGCTCGATCAACGGCTTGGAGAAGAACCTGGCCTTCCACTTGTCGGGCCATATCCTCCACTCCATCTACTGGCACAACATGACGGGCCAGGGCGGCGGCGAGCCTCTCGACAAGGACGGTGTCGGTGAACTCGCGGACGCCATCGCCGAGTCCTTCGGCTCGTTCCAGAACTTCAAGGCCCAGCTCACGAAGGCGTCCGCCACGACGCAGGGCTCCGGCTGGGGTGTCCTCGCCTACGAGCCGCTCAGTGGCCGCCTCATAGTCGAGCAGATCTACGACCACCAGGGGAACGTCGGCCAGGGCTCCACCCCGATCCTGGTCTTCGACGCCTGGGAGCACGCCTTCTACCTCCAGTACAAGAACCAGAAGGTCGACTTCATCGAGGCCATGTGGCAGGTCGTCAACTGGCAGGACGTGGCCAAGCGCTACGCCGCCGCCAAGGAGCGTGGCGACAGCCTGCTCCTCGCGCCCTGACCGAGGGCACCTCTGATCGTCCCGCCTCGTGATCGTCTTCTCACCCTTCACGCGGGCGGGCGCGGCGGGCGGCGGCTCCTCCACGACACGTGCGGGGGCTGCCGTCCGCTTTTGACGTTCTGTCCGGTTGTTGCTGTTAGCGTGCATTTGCATACCACTGGCAATAACGTCGGAGGACGTTCGTAATGGCGCTTTACACGCTTCCGGAACTGCCGTACGACTACTCGGCACTGGCTCCGGTGATCAGCCCCGAGATCATCGAGCTGCACCACGACAAGCACCACGCGGCCTACGTCAAGGGCGCGAACACCGCGGTGGAGCAGCTCGCCGAGGCGCGGGACACGGACTCCTGGGGCTGCACCAACGGTCTGGAGAAGAACCTCGCCTTCAACCTCTCCGGTCACGTCCTGCACAGCATCTACTGGCAGAACATGACCGCCCCACACGAGGGCGGTGGCGAGCCCCTGGCGCAGGACGGCCTGGGCGACCTCGCCGACGCGATCATCGAGTCCTTCGGCACCTTCGAGGGCTTCAAGGCCCAACTCACCAAGGCGGCGGGCACCACCCAGGGCTCAGGCTGGGGCGTCATGGCCTACGAGCCGCTCAGCGGACGCCTGATCGTCGAGCAGATCTATGACCACCAGGGCAACGTCGGCCAGGGCTCCGTCCCGGTGCTGGTCTTCGACGCCTGGGAGCACGCCTTCTACCTGCAGTACAAGAACCAGAAGGTGGACTTCATCGAGGCCATGTGGCAGGTCGTCAACTGGCAGGACGTCGCCAGGCGGTACGTCGCCGCCAAGGAGCGCGGCGACGCCATGCTGCTGCCGCAGCACTGACGAAGCTGCGCATACAAACGTCCTGCTTGTGATCGTCTTCTCACCCGTCACGGCAGGCCGAGAGGAAAGGGCTCCAAGGGCATCGATCCGGGGCCCTTTCCGTTTTGCGGCGCAGAGCGCTCTCGGGACCCGAGTCACTTCACCGCGCGGGAACTCCCGCACCGCCGGAATCGACCCTCCCCGTTCCTTCTGCTTACCCAAGGGCCCGGCCTGTCGCGGCGCGGGGTCTCGGCCGGCTTCACTCCCTCGTGTAGGTGAGCACCAACATTCCTGCGCCGAAGAAGGCCAAAGCGCCGCTGGCTCCCGCGACGCTGGCCTGGTAGAAGGGCTGAGCGCCTGCCGTGCCGACGAAGATTCCGGTGCCCAGGCCTGCGATGGCGGACTCCAGGGTGAGCAACCTGACACGCATGCTGCGGGATTCGCGCACTGCGAAGTCCGTTGGCTGTGTACCGTTCAAAGTTGAGGTCCTTGTCTATCTCTACTGAGTGGCGCTGACCCACGAGAAGCCCGCCGGATGCCGTAGGAAGCCCGGCGGGCTCTCTGTTGAGCCGGGTAGCTGGATTCTCATGCGACGGTGACGCCAAATTCAAAGGCGTTGAGCTATCGTCCAGGCGTCACAGACTGTCCGCCCATGAAGGGACCTCATAGGCCTTGACGTCGCCGAGAGTGAGGCGGAGAGGGCCCAAGAGGCGGTGGGCGAGGCTGGGGGAGAGGTCTTCGATGGCTAAGGCTGCGGCCGCGAAGCACACACTCTTCTGCTCGTCTGAGAAGTTCCCTATGCGCTTGCCTTGGGAGCGGGCTGCTCGGCCCAGTGCTGCCTCGGTATGGTGAATGAGGGCGTTCTTCAACACAGCGCGGTCGGTCGTCCGAGCGAGGTCTCGCGCCTCGTACCAGGCGGGGTCTTCGCGATCCGTCGGCCACGCCTTGTCGTAAGAGCGGCGCAGGGTGAGGATTTCGTCCCAGGTCAGTTTCTCCAGTCTGGCGATCAGGGCTGCTGCTTTCCGCCCCTGGGGTCCCAGCGCCCACCAAGCCGGCACGCGGAACCATATTCGCTGGCTCCAGGTCCGCCCTGAGGGCTCCTCGTCGTCATTGGGAACGAGGGACATGATCCACAGGCCGAAGGGGATTTCACTCGTGAACGGTAGGTGGGCGGCACTTGACGCGTGTGGTGCCGCGCGATGCCACGGCTGCTTGCGGCGGCGCAACGGTACGCCAGGAGTTTCCTCGATGAGGACGGTACGGCGGTGGCGCAGAGCGGCTGCGTAGTCGACCGGGTCATCCTCGAAACCCCGACCCGAAGGGCGTGTGACCTTCCAACCCCAGTCAGTCGGCAGTTGATGCGGATCCACGCCCGCGATCGTCCAGTCCTGCCATCCAGAGCCGCCCAACTGGTTCTCCCCCGCGAGGATGTGAGAGCCCTATCTTGCGGTACATCGGAGGTGAAGGTCACGAAGCGTCGGGAGGGGTAGTTCAAGCTCACCGAGACCGCGGTTCCGACCTGATCTTCCATCAACCTCAGCGATATCCGCGTCCAACAGACTGTCCGACGAGATCGGCGTCGGGCTCTCGGAGGTGTGTCGCACTGCGCTTGTCGGAAGTCCACAACGGGCTTCGAGGTCAGCATCGTTCCCCAGAAGGCGGCGTTTCGCGCCCGCCGAGCACCTGCTGCGCTGCTGGCGGTTCGCGTCGTGTGTTCGACAACGACGTGGTGAGAGAGGTGCGGGAAGCGCGAGCGACACCTCCACAAACCTCTGACTACCCGTCAGTAAAGTCAGCATAGGGTCAGCATCAGTCCGAGCACAGGTGACTAAGCCTGGTGAAACCTGCACCTCGAAAGCGACCGGAACGGGTGGCTGGAGAACCGTTTGCTTGTGCGGCGAAGCGAAATCGTGCAGGTTTGGATTCACGTTGCCTGGCCGTGGGTGTATCGGGCCGAAAAGGACCAGTTCAGCGTGCTCGACCCCGTGCCTTCAGTGGCACGGACGGCAGTTGGGGCGCGGGAAGCCGGCTCCCGTCGTACCCCTTCACTTCCCCAAATCGCGAACCCTCCATCCAGTCCTCCCGAGCCCGACTGATATCGTCCTGCGTACGCCCGACGAAGTTCCACCACATGATCAGCTCCTCCGCGAACGGCTCCCCGCCCAGCAGCATGACCGAGGCGTCGGAGTCCGCGTGGAGGGGGAGGGACGTGCGGCCGCAGCCGAGGTAGAGCATGGAGCCCGGGGTGACGGGAACGCCGTCCACATGGACGGAGCCGGACATCGAGAGGACGCCGTACTCGAAGTCGGGGTCGAGGGGGAGGTGGGCTCGGGTGCCCTCGGCGAGGGTCAGGTCGGCGCCGACCAGAGGGGTGTACGTCGTGCCGGGGGACGTCGTGCCGTCCAAGGTGCCCAGGATCACCGTGGCCGTCAGGCCGGGGGCCGTCACCGTGGGCAGCTGCGCGTGGTACTCGAAGTGCGGGTCGGTGTGGCGGTGTTCATCCGGAAGGGCCACCCACAACTGGGCTCCGTGCAGATAGCGCGCGTGCGGCTTCGGGCTCTCCTCGGAGTGGCTGATCGCCCGGCCCGCCGTCATCAGGCCCAGTTCGCGCGGGCGGATCGTCTGGAGACTGCCCGTGGAGTCCCGGTGCAGCACCTCGCCCTCGTGCAGCCAGCTCACCGTCTGGAGGCCGATGTGCGGGTGCGGGGGCACCTGCATGCCGGGCTCGTCCGCGATGTCGTCCGGGCCGTAGTGGTCCACGAACGCCCACGCGCCGATCATCCGCCGCCCCAGGTTCGGCAGCAGCCGGCGGACCTCGGTGGACTCCCCGAGCTTCACCGTACGAGGGCTCAGCAGCTCACGGACCGGCTCGGCGACGACAAAGCCACGGCCACCGCATGCGCTCGGCTCCGGCGCGAGGTCAAGGTTGCTCATACGGCCAACCTAGCGCTCCGCCCACCCGGCGGCGGGACCGAGTCCCTCACCGCGTCCCTTCTCGGCCTTGCCGGCGCGTCGGGGGCGGAGTCCTTCACCCGGCCGGCCTCTGTCGACCGCAGGCCGCCCGGTCCGCCCCCGTCCCACCGACTTCTCCCTCACCCCGCCAGCTCCCGCGCCCGCTCCGTCGTAGCCTCCAGCGCCGTCCGCACCGATTCGCCCACCCGATGCTCCCGCAGCGTGGCGATGCCCTCCGTGGTCGTGCCGTTCGGGGTGCCGGCCTGTTGGTACAGGGACTCCGGGGTCACACCCGGTTCCGACAGGAGGTCCGCCGTCCCCCGCAGCACCTGGCTCGTCAGCAGCAGGGCGCCGTCGGCGTCGAAACCCGCCGCGCGGGCGAAGTCCGTGAAGGACTGGGCGAGGTACGCCACCAGGGCGGGGCCGCTGCCCGCGAGCGCGGTCGCCGCGTCGAGGAGGGACTCGTCCCGCACCACCAGGACCTTGCCGATCACCGACAGCGCGCCCTTGGCCCGGTCCACTTCGTCGGCGGGGACCTGGTCGCCCGGGCAGAGGACCGTCATGCTCTGGCCCACCCGCGAGGCGAGGTTCGGCATGGCGCGGAGGACCGCGTCCGTGCCCAGTGCGGAGGTGAGGGTCTCCAGACGTACGCCCGCCATCACCGAGACGACCGTCGCCCGCGCGCACGCGCCGTGCGGCAGGCCCTCGGCGAAGGAGTCGAACGCCTGGGGCGGGATGGCGAGGACGAGAAGGTCGTCCGGGCGGGGCTCGTACGTCGCCGTCGCTTCCGCGCGGCCGTCCAGGGAGGCCCGGCGTTCCGCGGATGGTTCCACGACGACCACCTCGGCCTGCGGCATCCCATCCACCAGGCCCCCTGCGACGACCGACCCCAGGTGGCCGGCACCGACGACGACGATTCGTTCCACAGCCGCCACACTCCTCGCTTCGGATGCCAGAAGTGATACCAAAAGGGGTGTTCACGCCCCCGTACGGGCGACCACAACGCGCCGACCCGCTGCCCCGGCCGGTGCAATGGACAGGTGACCGCCGCCCCGGACGACTGCCTCGCGCGCAACGAGTGGATCTGCGGCGACTATCTGAGCAGCCGCCGCCAGATCCTCCTCGACGCGGTCGGGCAGCACCTGGAGCTGACCGCGCTGTCCGTGCTGATCGGGCTCGCGATCGCGCTGCCGCTCGCCGTGCTCGCCCGCCGCTGGGGATGGGCCGCGGGGCCGGTGCTCGCCGTCACCACCGTCCTCTACACCATCCCGTCCCTGGCGATGTTCTCCCTGCTGCTCCCGGTGTACGGGCTGTCCGCCACCCTCGTCGTCGCCGGGCTGGTGCTGTACTCGCTCACGCTGCTCGTGCGGAACATCCTCGCCGGACTGCGCGCCGTCCCCGAGGAGACCCGGCAGGCCGCGCGCGGGCTCGGCTTCGGGCCCGTACGGCTGCTGCTCACCGTGGAGCTGCCGCTCGCGCTGCCCGCCGCGATGGCCGGGCTGCGCATCGCCACCGTCTCGGCGGTCTCCCTGGTCACCATCGGCGCCATCGTCGGCTTCGGCGGGCTCGGCAATCTGATCTACGCGGGCATGAACACCTACTTCAAGGCGCAGGTCCTCACCGCCTCCGTGCTCTGCGTGCTCATCGCCGTCGCCGCCGACCTGCTCCTGCTGGGCGTGCAGTGGCTGCTCACCCCGTGGGCGAGGAAGGGCCGTACATGAACGTGCTCGGCTCCACCTGGGACTGGCTCGCCGACCCCGCCCACTGGTCCGGCGACGACGGCGTCTGGCACCGGCTGCTGCAACACCTGCTGCTGACCGTGGTCTGCCTGATCGTCAGTTGCCTGATCGCGCTGCCCGTCGCGCTGGTCCTCGGGCACCTCGGCAAGGGCGGCGCGCTGGCCGTCAACATCTCCAACGTCGGCCGGGCGGTGCCCACCTTCGCCGTACTGGTGCTGCTCCTGCTGACGCCGGTCGGGAAGTGGGGGGAGGGGCCCACCGTCGTCGCCCTGGTGCTGTTCGCGGTGCCGCCACTGCTCACCAACGCCTACGTCGGCATGCGCGAGGTCGACCGGGGCGTGGTGCAGGCCGCGCGCGGCATGGGGATGACCGGGCGGCAGACGCTGGTCCGGGTCGAGGTGCCGCTCGCGCTGCCGATGATCCTCAACGGGGTGCGGATCGCCGCCGTCCAGCTCGTCGCCACCGCCACCATCGCCGCGCTCGCGGGCGGCGGGGGCCTCGGCCGGATCATCACCGCCGGGTTCAACCTGGCCAGCACCCCGCAGGTCGTCGCGGGCGCCCTCCTCGTCGCCGTGTTCGCGCTGCTCGTCGAGGGCGTCTTCGAGGTCGTGGAGCGGCTCGGGCCCGCCTGGGCGCGGGGCGGCCGGTGAGAGGGCGCGCGGTGCTCGCCGCCGTCACCCTCCTGGCCCTGGCCGGCTGCTCCTCCGGGCCCTCGCTGGAGAACCGGGACGCCGTCACCGCGCCGCCCGGCGACAGCCACCACCTGGTCATCGGCTCGGCCGGCTTCACCGAGAGCGACCTGCTCGCCCAGCTCTACGCCCAGCTCCTCGGCCAGGCCGGATACCGGACCTCGCTGATCACCGTCGCCAACCGGGAGCTGTACGAACCCGCCCTGGAGTCCGGGCAGATCGACGTCGCCCCCGAGTACGCCGCCACCTTCGCCGACTGGCTCAACGCCAAGGCGCACGGCGCCGACGCGCCCCCGGCCGGCTCACCCGACCTCGCCGAGACCATGAGGAACCTGCGCGCCCTGGCCACCCCGCGCGGGCTCACCGTCCTCCCGCCGGGCCGGGCCGTCGACCAGAACGCCTTCGCGGTCAGCGCCTCCTACGCCCGCCGCCACCACCTCAAGACCCTCAGCGACCTCGGTGCCTCCGGACTCAAGGTGCGCCTCGCGGCGGGCGACGAATGCGTCGAGCGTCCCTACTGCGCGCCCGGCCTGAGGAAGGTGTACGGGATCGACATCACCGCCGTCGATCCCAAGGGCGTCGGCACCACCCCGGCCAAGCAGGCCGTGCAGTCCGGGCGCGACCAGATGGTGCTGACCACCACCACGGACGCCACCCTCGGCTCCTTCGGCCTGGTCCTGCTCGCCGACGACAAGCACCTCCAGAACGCCGACTACATCGTCCCCGTCGTCAACCGCGCCCGCGCCGGCAGCGAGCGGGTCGCCAAGGCGCTCGGCAAGCTCAACGACGTCCTCACCACGAAGGACCTCGCCGACATGAACCAGCAGGTCGACAGTTGGCGGCGACTGCCCGCCGACGTGGCCCGCACGTATCTGAAGGACAAGGGCCTGACCAAGTGACCTACGCGTCCGACACCGAGTCGAACGGCACCTGGCCCCGCGCCACCCCCAGCACGTCCGCGTCCACCGACCGCCGCAGCGCCTCGTGCAGCTTGGCCGGGGTCAGGACGCCCAGGAGACGGGAGCCGTCCAGCACCGCGACCCACCCGGCGTCGTACTGGAGCATCACACCGAACGCCTGCTTCAGCGGGGCGCCCACCGGGACCCAGGCCGTCATCCGGTGGGCCAGCTCGCCGACCGTGCCGCCCGCCGACAGTTCCTCCAGGCCGACCCAGCCGTGCAGGTCGCCGTCCGCGTCCAGCACGACCGCCCAGCGCGCACCCTCCTCGCGCAGCCGCCGGGCCGCCGACCCGGCGGGCTCGTCCGGGCGGGCCACCGGGGGCTGTTCCAGGTCGTCCGGCTCGATCGCGGTCACCGACAGCCGCTTCAGGCCCCGGTCGGCGCCGACGAACCCGGCTACGTACGGGGTCGCGGGGGCGCCCAGTACCGCGCCGGGGGTGTCGAACTGCTCGATGCGGCCCTGGCCGTACACCGCGATCCGGTCGCCGAGGCGGACCGCCTCCTCAATGTCGTGCGTGACCAGCAGCACCGTCTTGCGCACCGCCTGCTGCATGCGGAGGAACTCGTCCTGCAACTGCTCGCGCACCACCGGGTCGACCGCGCCGAACGGCTCGTCCATCAGCAGCACCGGCGGGTCCGCCGCGAGCGCCCGCGCCACTCCCACGCGCTGCCGCTGGCCGCCGGAGAGCTGCTCGGGGTAGCGGGCGCCGAACGTCCCGGGGTCCAGCCCCACGAGGTCCAGCAGCTCGGCGGCGCGCGCCCGCGCCCTGGCCCGCTCCCAGCCGAGCAGGGACGGCACGGTGGCGGTGTTGTCCAGCACCGTGCGGTGGGGGAAGAGGCCGACCTGCTGGATGACGTACCCGATCCGGCGGCGTAGCCGGACCGGGTCGACCCCTGCGATGTCCTCGCCGTCCACGACGATTCGGCCCGCGGTGGGCTCGATCAGCCGGTTCACCATCATCATGGTGGTCGTCTTGCCGCAGCC
>NZ_MUNH01000136.1:5410-5977 GCF_002154615.1 Streptomyces recifensis | reverse complement strand
CGCGGCCCGGCGCCGCAGGATCACGTTGACCGTGGCCGGGGTCCTGCTGGCAGCAGCGGTGGGAGCGGGCGCGTGGGCGGCGACGAGCGGAGGGGACGAGACCCCGCCTCCGGCCCGGAGCAGCACGTCGGCACCGTGAAGCCCACGTCAGGCATATTCAGCCCGTCCGGCGTTTGAGGACGGGGCCTCTGGGGGCCGACAACGGGGGTCCGGGGGCGGCAGCCCCTGGTACGCGCGCCGCAGCACCCCTCACCATCGTGGGCCAGACCGCCGGGGACCTACCGCACCCGGCGGAGCCGTTACGCTGGGGGCGTGGCAGTCGTCGATGTATCCGAAGAGCTGAAGTCCCTCTCCTCGACCATGGAGTCGATCGAGGCCGTCCTGGACCTCGACAAGCTGAGGGCAGACATCGCCGTGCTCGAGGAGCAGGCGGCCGCGCCGTCCCTCTGGGACAACCCGGACGAGGCGCAGAAGATCACCAGCAAGCTCTCCCACCTCCAGGCCGAGGTCAGGAAGGCCGAGGGGCTCCGCGGCCGGATCGACGATCTCGTCGTCCTGTTCGAGATG
>NZ_MUNH01000136.1:0-5387 GCF_002154615.1 Streptomyces recifensis | reverse complement strand
GGCGGCGTCGACGCCGCCGACTTCGCCGAGCAGCTCCAGCGCATGTACCTCCGCTGGGCCGAGCGGCACGGCTACAAGACGGAGATCTACGAGACGTCGTACGCCGAGGAGGCCGGCATCAAGTCGACCACCTTCGCCGTCCAGATCCCGTACGCCTACGGCACGCTCTCCGTCGAACAGGGCACGCACCGCCTGGTGCGCATCTCGCCGTTCGACAACCAGGGTCGCCGCCAGACCTCCTTCGCGGGTGTCGAGGTGCTCCCGGTCGTGGAGCAGACCGACCACGTCGAGATCGACGAGTCGGACCTGCGCATCGACGTGTACCGCTCCTCGGGCCCCGGCGGCCAGGGCGTGAACACGACGGACTCCGCGGTCCGCCTGACCCACCTGCCCACCGGCATCGTGGTCTCCTGCCAGAACGAGCGCTCGCAGATCCAGAACAAGGCCACGGCGATGAACGTCCTCCAGGCCAAGCTGCTGGAGCGCCAGCGGCAGGAGGAGCGCGCCAAGATGGACGCCCTCAAGGGCGACGGCGGCAGCTCCTGGGGCAACCAGATGCGGTCGTACGTCCTGCACCCGTACCAGATGGTCAAGGACCTGCGCACCGAGTTCGAGGTCGGCAACCCGCAGTCCGTGCTCGACGGTGAGATCGACGGCTTCCTGGAGGCCGGAATTCGCTGGCGCAAGCAGCAGGAGAAGTAAGTTTGTCGACATGACAACCTCTCGCAACTGCCGTCCAATGGGCGGCAGTTGTTTTATGTGTGGGGGTTAGGTCACAGTCACGTCACCCAACTCCCGTCAAACGCGCCCCCCATGGGACATTGCGCCCGCAACGGCCTTGACGTTGCTTAAAAAAATGGGAAAGGTGAGGCGCGGCATGCGTATCCGTGGGGCGCATGTGAACCGGGGGAACGGGAGAGCGCCAGGGGCCGGCCAAGGGCCGGAACCGGTGTCGTCAGCTACCTCCGTCGAGCACGGGCCGCCCCATGCGCCGCCACATCGACAACAGCTACTGGGGGTAGCAACCATATGACGAAGAAGACGCGCGTCCGCGTCGCACGCATAGCCGCCGGCGCCGTGATGGCCGCCGGCGCCTCGCTGATGGTGGCCGGCGTGGCCTCCGCCGACCCGGGCCCCGACCCCGACCCGACCTGTGGCGTCCTCGTCACCTGCACCGACCCTGACCCCGGCACGGGCGGTACCGACTCCTCCGGCGGTGACTCCTCCGGTGGTGACACCACGGGTGGTGACACGACCGGCGGTGACACCGGTGGCGACACCGGTGGCGACGTCAGCATCGGCGGGGTCATCGGCGGCGTGATCGGCGGCGGCGACTCCGGCGGTGACACCGGTGGCGACACCGGCGGTGACACGACGGGTGGCAACACCGGCGGTGACACCACGGGTGGTGACACCGGCGGCACCACCACGGGTGGCGACACCACCGGCGGCTCCACCACGACCGGCGGTGGCGACACCACGGGTGGCTCGACCACCGGCGGCGGCTCCACCACGACCGGCGGTGGCGACACCACGGGTGGCTCGACCACCGGCGGCGGCTCCACGGGCGGCGGCGGCTCTACGACCGGCGGCGGCTCCACGGGCGGCTCCTCCACCACGGGCGGCGGCGACTCCACCGGCGGCACGTCCGGCGGTTCCGCCACCGGCGGCTCCACGGGCGGCGGTGACGCCCCCGGCGGCACCACCCCCGACGGCGGCAACGACAACGTCTCCCAGGAGGAGGGCACCTCCGCCCTCACCGACACCGGCTCGGACACCACCGCGCAGCAGACCGGGAACGGCAAGCAGCTGGCCGAGACCGGTGCGGGGGAGACCACGTTCCTGCTGGTCGGCGCCGCGACGATGATCGCGGGCGGCGTCGCCTTCCGCGTGCTGCCGCGTCTGGCGGGCAACCGCGGCGGCACGGCCGCCTGAGGGTAGCCGACACGTCACTCCGCGCAACCCGGGCGGAGAAGGGATAGGGCCCGGAGCACCCGCTCCGGGCCCTTCCTCGTGTCCTCGGGAAACCTAGACGGTCTGGTGCGCCAGCAGCGCCGTCAACGCGATCAGCACCACCAGCAGCGCGACCAGCGCCGCCGGGCTCACCCCGGCCAGGAACCCCGCCTGCTGCTGGAGCCGCTCACGGCTCGCCCGGCACACCGGGCAGCGGCCCTCACTCACGGGCGCCGCGCAGTTCGCGCACACCAACCGGTCGTACGTCATGCGCTCGCCCTCCTCGTGCCAGGCCCTCAACCCCGTACAACGCCGACGGGAACGAGAACGTTCCCCCTCCACTCTGCCAGGTTCCCCCCGAAAGAGCGCGGGCGCTCGGGAAAGCGGGGAGAGCCGCCGTACAACCGCCCGTACAAAAACGCACAAGTCTCTCCCAACGCGACCGGGCCCTGCGTAGGCACTCCCGGTTCGCGTATGGTCACGCTCATCATCCCCCGGCGACCCGTGGTGCATCCGTGATCCGATTCGACAGTGTCTCCAAGGTCTACCCCAAGCAGACCCGCCCCGCCCTCAGGGAGGTGTCCCTGGAAGTGGAGAAGGGCGAGTTCGTCTTCCTCGTGGGGTCGTCCGGCTCCGGCAAGTCGACCTTCCTCAGGCTGGTGCTCCGCGAGGAGCGGTGCAGCCACGGCCAGGTGCACGTCCTCGGCAAGGACCTCGCCCGGCTGTCCAACTGGAAGGTGCCGCAGATGCGCCGCCAGCTCGGGACGGTCTTCCAGGACTTCCGCCTGCTGCCCAACAAGACGGTCGCGGAGAACGTGGCCTTCGCGCAGGAGGTCATCGGCAAGTCCCGCGGCGAGATCCGCAAGTCCGTGCCCCAGGTGCTCGACCTGGTCGGGCTCGGCGGCAAGGAGGACCGCATGCCGGGCGAGCTGTCCGGTGGTGAGCAGCAACGCGTCGCCATCGCGCGGGCGTTCGTCAACCGGCCCAAGCTGCTGATCGCCGACGAGCCCACCGGCAACCTCGACCCGCAGACCTCCGTCGGCATCATGAAGCTGCTCGACCGCATCAACCGGACGGGCACCACCGTCATCATGGCGACGCACGACCAGAACATCGTGGACCAGATGCGCAAGCGCGTCATCGAGCTGGAGAAGGGCCGCCTCGTACGCGACCAGGCCCGCGGCGTCTACGGCTACCAGCACTAAGGGGTGTCTCGCCGATCACGCCGGGCTCGCGGCGTCTGGCACCGCACCTCGCCGCGTTGCCGTCACACGCCGATGCTCCGCATCGACTCCCTCCTCCGCCTTGCGATGCACGGCACCAGACGCCGCTCCCTGATCCGGCCTGATCGACAAGACGCCCCTATGCAAGTTCACGACGGAAAGGCTTGACCAGACGCCATGCGCGCCCAGTTCGTCATGTCGGAGATCGGTGTCGGTCTCCGCCGCAACCTGACGATGACCTTCGCCGTCATCGTCTCCGTCGCCCTGTCCCTGGCCCTCTTCGGCGGCTCCCTGATGATGAGCGACCAGGTGAGCACCATGAAGGGCTACTGGTACGACAAGGTCAACGTCTCGATCTTCCTCTGCAACAAGAGCGACGCCCAGTCGGACGTGAACTGCGCCAAGGGCGCGGCCACCGAGGACCAGAAGAAGCAGATCCAGGCCGACCTCGGCAAGATGTCCTCCATCGTGGAGAAGGTCACCTACGAGTCGCAGGACACCGCCTACAAGCACTACAAGGAGCAGTTCGGCAACTCCCCGCTGGCCAGCTCACTGACGCCGGACCAGATGCAGGAGTCGTACCGGATCAAGCTCAAGGACCCGCAGAAGTACCAGGTGATCGCCACCGCGTTCAACGGACGTGCCGGTGTGCAGTCGGTGCAGGACCAGCGGAGCATCCTCGACAACCTCTTCCAGCTGCTCAACCTGATGAACCGGGCCGCGCTGTTCCTGATGGCGCTGATGCTGTTCGTCGCGCTGCTGCTGATCGTCAACACCGTGCGGGTGTCCGCGTTCAGCCGCCGCCGGGAGACCGGGATCATGCGGCTGGTCGGCGCCTCCGGCTTCTACATCCAGGCGCCGTTCATCATGGAGGCCGCGGTCGCCGGACTCATCGGCGGCAGCCTCGCGTGCGTCTTCCTGGTGCTGGGCCGGTACTTCACCATCGACCATGGCATGGCCCTCTCCAGCAAGCTCACGCTGATCAACTTCATCGGCTGGGACTCGGTGTTGACCAAGCTGCCGCTGATCCTCGCGACCAGTGTGCTGATGCCTTCGCTGGCGGCGTTCTTCGCGTTGCGCAAGTACCTGAAGGTGTGACACATGCCAAGAGGGCCATACAGGCATCCGTCTGTACGGCCCTTCGCGTTGTCCTAGACTCACCGCCATGTCAGGCAACGCCCTGTTCCGCCAGCCCCGCCGCAAACGCCGCGGGGCCGCCCTGACATTGGTGTTCGCCGGAGCGCTCACCGCGGGGGCCGTCACGGGCTCCCTGCCGGACACCGCGCAGGCCCGCCGGCTGGACGCCAACGCCCAGTGGGCCGAGGGCGGTCGGGCCACCGGCAGGCCGCGCCCCGAGGACGTCCGCCGGGCCGCCGCCGAGGCGATGGCGAAGGGCGAGTCGCCCACCGAGGCCGCCGAACAGGCCGTCAGCCGCAGCGGGGACCGCTGGGCCGCCGTCTACTCCGAGGACGAGTACGCCGAGTTCCGCGACGCCCTGGACGGCGAGTACACCGGCGTCGGACTGTGGGCCAGGCGCGCCCGCGACGGGCAGGTCACCGTGAGCCGCGTACGGTCCCACTCGCCCGCCGCCGACGCGGGCATCCGCAAGGGCGACCGGCTGCGCAGCGTCGACGGGCGCGGGGTCGACGGCCGCCCGGTCACCGAGGTGGTGTCCCTGCTGCGCGGCGACGCCGAGGACGCCTCGGCCGGCACCCCGGTCACCGTCGGCATCCAGCGCGGCGCCGACTCCTGGTCCCGCACCCTGCACCGGGCCCGGCTCTCCACCGACCCGGTGACCGTCACCGATCCGGTCGCCGGGGTCGTCGTGGTGCGGGTGTCCGCCTTCACCAAGGGCTCCGCCAAGGCCGTACGGGACGCCGTCGGGCGCGCCCCGGCCGGCAGCGGGGTCGTGCTGGACCTGCGCGGCAACTCCGGCGGCCTGGTCACCGAGGCCGTCGCCACCGCCTCCTGCTTCCTCGACGGCGGCCTGGTCGCCACCTACGACGTGGACGGCGCCCAGCGTGCCCTGCACGCGGCCTCCGGCGGCGACACCGCCCGCCCGCTGGTCACGCTGGTCGACGGCGGCACGATGAGCGCGGCCGAGCTGCTGACCGGCGCCCTCCAGGACCGGGGCCGGGCCGTGGTGATCGGCTCGCGCACCTTCGGCAAGGGCTCGGTCCAGATGCCGACCGCGCTGCCGGACGGCTCGGT
>NZ_MUNH01000135.1:0-13294 GCF_002154615.1 Streptomyces recifensis | reverse complement strand
TTCGCCCGGCCATGGCCGGGGCGGACAAGCGGGCCCAGGTGGCCGCCGCCGATCTGATCGACGCGCTCGGCGGCCGCGAGGCCTGGGCGCAGGCGGTCGGCTGTGTGCCGCAGGCCGCGCGGCCGGTGACCAAGCTGCGCTGGCTGGCGAAGAACGAGCCGGAGAACGCCAGCCGTACCGCCGTACTGCTCCAGGCGCACGACTGGCTGGTCTGGCAGTTGCTGGGGCGGCCGGTGCGCCGGACCACCGACCGGGGCGGCGCCTCGGGTACCGGGTACTGGTCCGCCGCCACCGGCGCCTACCGGCCCGACCTCGTCGAGCTGGCGCTCGGCCACCAGGTGGCGCTGCCCGAGGTGATCGGCCCGGCCGAGGCCGCGGGCACCACTCCGGAGGGGCTGCTGATCTCCGCCGGTACGGGCGAGACGATGGCCGCCGCCTTCGGCCTCGGCATCGGCCTGGGCGACGCGGTGGTCTCGCTGGGCGCGTCCGGGTCGGTGATGGCCGTGCACACCGAGGCGCTGGCCGACCAGACCGGGATGATCACCTCCCTCGCCGACGCCACCGGCATGCACCTGCCGGTGGTCACCACACTGAACGCCGTACGCGCTCTGCGCGGCACCGCCGAACTGCTGGGCCTGCCCGGCCTGGAGGCCCTCTCCGAGCTGGCGCTGCAGTCCACGCCCGGCTCGCACGGCCTGGTGCTGCTCCCCTACCTGGAGGGCGAGCGCACCCCCAACCTGCCGCACACCGCGGGCACCCTGTCCGGGCTGCGCCGGGAGTCGATGAAGGCGGTGCACCTGGCGCGGGCCTCCTTCGAGGGCATGCTGTGCGGGCTCGCGGACGCGCTGGACGTGCTGCGCGGCCGGGGGGTCGCGGTGCGCCGGATCTTCCTGCTGGGGCAGGCCGCCGAGCTGCCCGCCGTACAGGCGATGGCGCCCTCGCTGTTCGGGGTGCAGGTGGTCGTGCCGCAGCCCGCCGACTACGCGGCGATCGGCGCCGCCCGCCAGGCCGCGTGGGCGCTCGGGGCCGCGCAGGGCACTCTGGACCCGCGTACCCCGCCCGCCTGGCAGGGGGCGGCCGCGCAGGTGCTGGAGCCGGGTGACGACCTGGCCGTGGGACAGGCGGTGCGCCAGCAGTACGTGGCCGTGCGGGAGCAGACGCATCCGGGGGCGTTCGGGGCGTAACCGCGCATACCGGCCGGGGCCGGCGGGGCACCCGATGGGTTAATCGGTTGAGGTAACACCGGTGGAGTGCCCGACGATAGGGCCAGGGGCAGTTCCACCGCCCCACCGCCGACTCCGAGAGACAAGCGTGCTCATACGACTTCTGCGGACCTGTCTCAGGCCCTACAAGAAACCCATCGCCCTGCTGGTGGTGCTCCAGCTCCTCCAGACCAGCGCCACGCTGTACCTGCCCACCCTCAACGCGCACATCATCGACAACGGTGTCGTGGAGGGTGACACGGGTTACATCCTCACCTTCGGCGCCCTGATGATCGGCATCTCGCTGGTCCAGGTCGTCTGCAACATCGGCGCCGTGTACTTCGGCGCCCGTACCGCCTCCGCGCTCGGCCGGGACCTGCGTGGCGCGGTCTTCGACCGGGTGCAGTCCTTCTCCTCGCGGGAGCTGGGCCACTTCGGCGCACCGTCGCTGATCACCCGTACGACCAACGACGTGCAGCAGGTCCAGATGCTGGTCCTGATGACGTTCACGCTGATGGTCTCGGCGCCCATCATGTGCGTCGGCGGCATCGTGCTGGCCCTCGGTCTCGACGTGCCGCTGTCCGCCGTGCTGATCGCGGTGGTGCCGGTGCTGGGCATCTGCGTGATGCTGATCGTGCGTCGGCTGCGGCCGCTGTTCCGGTCCATGCAGACCCGCCTGGACACCGTGAACCGGGTGCTGCGCGAGCAGATCACCGGCAACCGCGTCATCCGCGCCTTCGTCCGCGACGAGTACGAGCAGGGGCGGTTCGGGAAGGCCAACGGCGACCTGACCGAGATGCAGCTCGCCACCGGCCGGATGCTGGCGCTGATGTTCCCCATGGTGATGACCGTGGTCAACGTGTCGTCCATCGCCGTGGTGTGGTTCGGCGCGCACCGGATCGACAGCGGCGGGATGCAGATCGGTGACCTGACCGCGTTCCTCGCCTATCTGATGCAGATCGTCATGTCCGTGATGATGGCCACCTTCATGTTCATGATGGTGCCGCGCGCGGAGGTCTGTGCCGAGCGCATCCAGGAGGTGCTGGAGACCGAGTCCAGCGTCGTGCCGCCGACGGCGCCGGTCACCGAGCTGCGCGGGCACGGACACCTGGAGATCCGGAACGCGGGCTTCCGTTATCCGGGCGCCGAGGAGCCGGTGCTGCGTTCCATCGACCTGGTGGCGCGCGCTGGCGAGACGACGGCCGTGATCGGCTCGACCGGCAGCGGCAAGTCGACCCTGCTGGGCCTGGTCCCCCGGCTGTTCGACGCGACCGAGGGCGCGGTCCTGGTGGACGGCGTGGACGTCCGCGAGGCCGATCCGGCCCTGCTGGCCCGCACCGTGAGCCTGGTCCCGCAGAAGCCGTACCTGTTCGCCGGCACCGTCGGCAGCAACCTGCGCTACGGCAAGCCGGACGCCACCGACGACGAACTGTGGGCCGCGCTGGAGACCGCGCAGGCCAAGGAGTTCGTGGAGCGGCTCGAGGGCGGTCTGGAGGCGCCGATCTCGCAGGGCGGCACCAATGTGTCGGGCGGTCAGCGCCAGCGCCTGGCCATCGCCCGCACACTGGTCCAGCGCCCGGAGATCTACCTCTTCGACGACTCGTTCTCCGCGCTCGACTACGCCACCGACGCCGCGCTGCGCGCGGCGCTCGGCCGGGAGACGGCGGACGCCACGGTGGTGATCGTGGCCCAGCGGGTGGCGACCATCCGTGACGCGGACCGGATCATCGTGCTGGACGAGGGCCGGGTGGTGGGCTCCGGCCGTCACCACGAGCTGATGGCGGGCAATCAGACGTACCGGGAGATCGTGCTCTCCCAGCTGACGGAAGCGGAGGCCGCCTGATGGCCGGTCCCATGGGACGCATGATGGCCGGGGGCGGCCCCGACCAGCGGTCGATGGACTTCAAGAACTCGGGCAAGCGGCTGGTGGCCCAGTTCCGGCCGGAACGGCTCACCATCTACGGGCTGCTGGCCTGCGTGGTGATCAGCGTGGCGCTGAACGTGATCGGCCCGAAGATCCTCGGCCAGGCCACCGACCTGGTCTTCGCCGGCATCGTGGGCCGGCGGATGCCCGCGGGCGCCTCCAAGGAGCAGGTGCTGGACTCGCTGCGCGCGCGGGGCCAGGGCTCCGTCGCGGACATGCTGCGCAGCACCGACTTCACGCCCGGCCAGGGCATCGACTTCGACGCGGTCGGGCGGGTGCTGCTGCTGGCGCTCGGGGTCTTCCTGGTGGCGGGCCTGCTGATGGCGGTGGCGACCCGGCTGGTGAACCGGGCCGTGAACCGCACGATGTACCGGCTGCGCGAGCAGGTGCAGGCCAAGCTGTCGCGGCTGCCGCTGTCCTACTTCGACAAGCGGCAGCGCGGTGAGGTGCTCTCCCGCGCCACCAACGACATCGACAACATCGGGCAGACGCTCCAGCAGTCGATGGGCCAGTTGATCAACGCGGTGCTGACCGTCATCGGCGTGCTGGTGATGATGTTCTACGTCTCCTGGCTGCTCGCGCTGGTCGCGCTCGTGACGGTGCCGCTGTCCTTCGTGGTGGCCACGCGGGTCGGCAAGCGGTCCCAGCCGCACTTCGTGCAGCAGTGGCGCACCACCGGCACGCTGAACGCCCACATCGAGGAGATGTACACCGGGCACACCCTGGTGAAGGTGTTCGGCCGCCAGGAGCAGTCGGCGAAGCAGTTCGCCGAGCAGAACGACGAGCTGTACGAGGCCGGGTTCAAGGCGCAGTTCCACAGCGGGGTCATGCAGCCGCTGATGATGTTCGTGTCCAACCTGAACTACGTGCTGGTCGCCGTCGTCGGCGGTCTGCGGGTGGCCTCGGGCACGCTGTCCATCGGTGATGTGCAGGCGTTCATCCAGTACTCCCGCCAGTTCTCGATGCCGCTGACCCAGGTCGCCTCCATGGCCAACCTGGTGCAGTCCGGTGTCGCCTCGGCGGAGCGGGTGTTCG
This sequence comes from Streptomyces recifensis, assembly GCF_002154615.1. Lineage (NCBI taxonomy): Bacteria > Bacillati > Actinomycetota > Actinomycetes > Kitasatosporales > Streptomycetaceae > Streptomyces > Streptomyces recifensis. The sequence goes on along the minus strand of NZ_MUNH01000135.1, from coordinate 9,133 downwards.
AACTGCTGGACGCCGAGGAGCAGGAGGCGGACCCGGTGCCGGGCACGCGTCCCGCCGAGCGGCGCGGCCGGGTGGAGCTGGACCACGTGTCCTTCCGGTACGACCCGGAGAAGCCGCTGATCGAGGATCTGTCGCTCACCGTGGAGCCGGGCCAGACGGTCGCCATCGTCGGCCCGACCGGCGCGGGCAAGACCACGCTGGTCAACCTCCTGATGCGGTTCTACGACGTCACGGGCGGCCGGATCTCCCTCGACGGGGTGGACATCCGCACCATGTCCCGCGACGACCTCCGCGCCGGGATCGGCATGGTGCTCCAGGACACCTGGCTGTTCGGCGGCACCATCGCGGAGAACATCGCGTACGGGGCCTCGCGGGAGGTCACCCGCGGGGAGATCGAGGAGGCCGCGCGGGCCGCCCACGCGGACCGGTTCGTCCGTACGCTGCCCGACGGGTACGACACGGTGATCGACGACGAGGGGACCGGGGTGAGCGCCGGTGAGAAGCAGCTCATCACGATCGCGCGGGCGTTCCTCTCCGAGCCGGTGATCCTCGTTCTGGACGAGGCCACGAGTTCCGTGGACACGCGGACCGAGGTTCTCATCCAGAAGGCGATGGCGAAGCTGGCCGACGGCCGTACGTCGTTCGTCATCGCCCACCGTCTCTCCACGATCCGGGACGCGGACACGATCCTGGTGATGGAGAACGGGTCGATCGTGGAACAGGGCGCGCACGCCGAGCTGTTGGCGGCGGATGGTGCGTACGCCCGTTTGTACAAGGCCCAGTTCGCGCAGGCGGTGGCCGAGGTCGACTAGAAGAGAGGCTGTCGCGCGGTTCCCCGGGGGGCGGAGGGACCGCGCGACAGGCCGGAATCAGTCCAGATAGCCCCGGAGTTGATCCGCGTACGCGTGATCCCGGAGCTTGCTGAGGGTCTTGGACTCGATCTGCCGTATCCGCTCCCGCGTGACACCGAACAGGCGGCCTATCTCCTCCAGAGTGCGCGGGCGGCCGTCCGCCAGGCCGTACCGCAACTGGACGACCTTCCGCTCGCGCTCCCCGAGGGTGGAGAGCACAGCCTCCAGATGCTGCCGCAGCAGCAGAAACGCGGCCGACTCCACCGGACTTGCCGCGTCCCCGTCCTCGATCAGATCCCCGAGGGCGACTTCGTCCTCCTCCCCCACCGGGGCATGCAGGGACACGGGCTCCTGCGCCAGGCGCAGGACCTCACGCACCCGCTCCGGCGGAAGTTCGAGCTGGGCGCCGACCTCCTCGGGGGTCGGCTCGTACCCCCGCTCCTGGAGCATGCGCCGCTGCACGCGGACCACCCGGTTGATCAGCTCCACCACATGCACGGGCACCCGTATCGTGCGGGCCTGGTCGGCGAGCGCCCGCGACATCGCCTGCCGGATCCACCACGTCGCGTACGTCGAGAACTTGTACCCCCGCGCGTAGTCGAACTTCTCCACCGCGCGGATGAGGCCGAGGTTTCCCTCCTGGACCAGGTCGAGCATGGTCAGCCCCCGCCCGACGTACCGCTTGGCGACGGAGACGACGAGGCGCAGGTTGGCCTCGATGAGGCGGCGCTTGGCCATGCGGCCCATGACGACGATCCGGTCCAGGTCGAGGGCGAGCCCGCTGTCGAGCGCGGGCGTGGTGCTGAGCTTCTCCTCCGCGAAGAGCCCGGCCTCCACCCGGCGGGCGAGTTCGACCTCCTCGGCGGCGGTGAGCAGGGGGATGCGGCCGATCTCACGGAGGTACTGGCGGAACAGGTCGGCGGAGGGGCCGCCGCTCTCGGTGCGGGAGGCGCCGGGCACGGGGGTCACGGGCTCGTCGTCGCCGGTCAGCGCCTCGGCGGGCGGCTCGGCGGCGTCCGGCGGCGCGGATTCCGGGGCCGTCGCCGGGTCGCCATGGCTCTGCGCGGGCACGGCCCCGAGCAGGCCCGGCTCGGCACCGCCGTGGGCGCTGCGGCCCATCTGCGTGAGGGTGTGGGTCTGCACGGGGGCGACCTCCAGGATGATCGCTGCTCCGGGGGGTGTGCGGCAGCGGCGCGGCGGAGCGCGAAGTCGACGGCCTGCGCTCCGGGGACTCGGGCACCGCCCCCAGTGTGGGGTACGACACATCTTCGCCACGAGAGTCGTGCGGTGACTTTTTGCTTCCGGTCCGTGACGGCGTGGTGATCCCAGGGGCGCGAGGGGGGCCGTCTACAGAGCGGCCGGACCCTCGTGCTGCAGCGCCCGGTCGTACCGGGTGAGCACCATCATCTCGTTCTGGACGGCCGCCGACTGGGCCGGATCGGTGTTGCCGAGGCGGGTGAGGGTGGACTGCAGCTCCGTGAGGCGGCGGGCGACGGCCCGGCGCCTGATCTGCACCAGCACCATGCCCGCGTACGTCTCGTCCACCGTGCGGCGCATGATCGTCTCCACGGCCAGCTCGGTGACCATGGCCCGGACGGTGTCGTCGGGGGCGGCCTCGCGGACGCGGACGACGTACTCCTGCGGGTCCTGGGTGCCGAACTCGGCGCCGCCGGCCTCCGCGATGGTCTGGCGGACGGCCGCGTAGGGGGGTGCGGTGAACTCGTCCAGGCCGTAGGCGTCGAAAGCGGGAGAGACCAGCTCCGGTCGCTGGAGGGCGAGTTTGAGGAGTTCGCGTTCGGTCGCGTAGACCGGGTTGCGCAGGGTGAGGGCGGGGCCGCCGGTGGCGCGGGGCGCTGCCTCCCAGCTCTGCTGGGGGGCGCGGGACTGCGCCTGCGGGGCGGCGCCGCCCTTGCCCCCGCGGTCGCGGGCCCAGCGGGCGAGCTGGGCGACGCGCTTGACCACGAACTGGGTGTCGAGGATGCCGAGCATGCCCGCGAGGTCGACCGCGACCTCGTGCTGGGCACCGCTGTTCTTGATCCGGGCGACGACCGGCGCGGCCTCGTCCAGCGCGGCGGCACGGCCCGCCGGGGTGTCGAGGTCGTAGCGGGCGACGATCTGACGCAGCGCGAACTCGAAGAGCGGGGTGCGGGGCTGGACCAGGTCGGCGACGGCCTCGTCGCCCTTGGCGAGGCGGAGTTCGCAGGGGTCCATGCCGTCGGGGGCGATGGCGATGTAGGTCTCGGCGGCGAACTTCTGGTCGTCCTCGAAGGCGCGCAGCGCGGCCTTCTGTCCGGCCGCGTCGCCGTCGAAGGTGAAGATCACGCGGGCCGAGCCGTTGTCCATCAGCAGCCGGCGCAGGATCTTGATGTGGTCGCCGCCGAAGGCGGTGCCGCAGGTGGCGATGGCGGTGGTGACCCCGGCGAGGTGGCAGGCCATGACGTCGGTGTAGCCCTCGACGACGACGGCCCGGCTGGACTTGGCGATGTGCTGCTTGGCCAGGTCGATGCCGTACAGGACCTGGGACTTCTTGTAGATCGCGGTGTCGGGGGTGTTGAGGTACTTGGGTCCGTTGTCGGACTCGTAGAGCTTGCGGGCGCCGAAGCCGACGACCTCGCCGCCGATGTCCCGGATGGGCCACATCAGGCGGCCCCGGAAGCGGTCGATGGGGCCGCGGCGGCCGTCCTGGGCGAGGCCGGAGAGGATCAGTTCCTTGTCGCTGAAGCCCTTGCCGCGCAGGTAGCGGGTGAGGTGGTCCCAGCCCTGGGGGCTGTAGCCGACGCCGAAGTGGACGGCGGCGGCCTGGTCGAAGCCGCGCTCGGCGAGGAAGACCCGGCCGGTGTCGGCCTCGGGGCTGGTGGCGAGCTGCTCGGCGTACCACTGGGCGGCGATCTTGTGGGCCTCGACCAGGCGGATGCGCTCGCCGCGCTGGTGGGCGGGGTTGTAGCCGCCCTCCTCGTAGCGCAGGGTGATGCCGGCCTGGCCGGCCAGCCGCTCGACGGCCTCGGAGAAGGAGAGGTGGTCCACCTTCATCACGAAGGTGATGGTGTCGCCGCCCTCCTGGCAGCCGAAGCAGTGGAAGAGTCCCTTGCTCGGGCTGACCTGGAAGGACGGCGACTTCTCGTCGTGGAAGGGGCAGAGGCCCTTGAGGTTGCCGCCGCCCGCGTTGCGCAGCTGGAGGTACTCGGAGACCACGGCGTCGATCGGGACCGCGTCCCGTACCGCCTTCACGTCCTCGTCGTTGATCCGTCCTGCCACGGATGAATTCTACGGGGGTCCGGGGACACTCCCCGCGCGCCCGGTTCTCAGATCACCAGGTCCGCGAGCGGGACGTGCGGGTCGGCGAGGGCCTCGACGTCCACCTCGGCGCCGGAACGGATGAGGCGCTGGATGTGCTCTGTGACGTCCCACACGTTCACGTTCATCCCGGCGAGCACCCTGCGCTCGCGCACCCAGAAGGCGATGAACTCGCGCTTGCCCGCGTCGCCCCGGATGACGACCTGGTCGTAGGAGCCGGGGGGTGCCCAGCCGCTGTACTCCATGCCGAGGTCGTACTGGTCGGAGAAGAAGTAGGGCACGCGGTCGTAGGTGACGTCCTGGCCGAGCATCGCGCGGGCCGCTGCCGGGCCGCCGCTGCGGGCGTTGGCCCAGTGCTCGACGCGCAGCCGGCCGCCGAGGAGCGGGAGGTTCGCCACGTCACCGGCGGCGTAGATGTCGGGGTCGGAGGTGCGCAGGCGCTCGTCGACCACGATGCCGCCGCCCACGGCCGGGTCGGCCAGTTCCAGGCCGGCCGCCTCGGCGAGGCCGGTGCGGGGAGCGGCGCCGATGGCGGCGAGCACGTCGTGCGCGGGGTGTTCCTCGCCGTCGTCGGTGCGGGCGGCCAGGACCATGCCGTCCTGGCCGATGATCTCGGTGAGCCGGACCCCGAAGTGGAAGCGGACGCCGTGCTCGCGGTGCAGCTCGGCGAAGAGGTTGCCGAGCTCCGGGCCGAGGGCGCCGTACAGCGGGGCGGGCTCCGGCTCGATCACGGTGACCTCGGCGCCGTACTGGCGGGCGGCCGCGGCCACCTCCAGGCCGATCCAGCCGGCGCCCGCGATCACCAGGTGGCCGTTGTCCCGGCCGAGGGCGGCCAGCACGCCCTTGAGGCGCTCGGCGTGGGCGAGGCGGCGCAGGTGGTGGACGCCCGCGAGATCGGTGCCGGGGACGTCCAGGCGGCGGGGTTCGGCACCGGTGACGAGCAGCAGCTTGTCGTAGCGGATCAGGGTGCCGTCGTCGCCGAGGCGGACGGTCCTGGCCGCGCGGTCGACGGCGTCGACGGTCTGGCCGAGGTGCAGCTCGATGTCGTTGCGCGCGTACCAGGCGGGCTCGTGGACGAAGACGCTGTCGCGCTCCTCCTTGCCGAGCAGGTGGCCCTTGGACAGCGGCGGACGCTCGTAGGGGTGGTCCAGCTCGTCGCAGATCAGTATCACGCGGCCGGTGAACCCTTCCGCGCGGAGCGTCTCGGCGGCTTTCGCTCCGGCGAGCCCGCCTCCGACGATGACGAACGTCTGATCCGCGTCGACCACTTGATGCCTCCTCGTAACGATGCCGCCTTCAGGCGAGCGTCCCGCACGCGGCGTGGTGCGGGAAGAGGGGATGGCCGGAAACGGGCCACCCCCCGTCATGTACCCGCTACATATGCCCGGTGAGCCTGGCGTGCAGCGTGCGGGCGGACGCGTCGGTCAGCGACGCGATCTGGTCGACGATCACCCGCTTGCGCGCGTGGTCGCTCACCGCCTCGTCGAACAGGGCCCTGAACTGCGGTTCCAGCCCCTCCGGCGCGCGCAGGGTGAGCGCCTCGGCCAGCTCGGCCACGACGATGCGCTGATCGGCGCGGAGCAGCTCCTGCTCGGCCCGCTGCATCACGTACCGGTCCGCGACCGCCTTGAGCACCGCGCACTCCATGCGCGCCTCGCGGGGTACGACGAGTTCGGCGCCGTATCTCGTGAGGCGGCCGGTGCCGTGGGCGGCGCGGGTGGCGGTCTCGGCGGCGAGACAGAAGCGGCCGATCAGCTGGCTGGTGGCGTCCTTGAGCCGGGACTGGGCGACCGCGGTGCCGTCGTAGCCGTGCAGCCACCACTCCTGGTCCTGGAGCCGGTCGAGGGCCTCGGCGAGTTCGGCCGGGTCCGTGTCGGCGGGGACGTAGCGGCCGATGGCGACCTCGAAGACCGCCTCCCGTTCGGGGGTGGCGTGCAGGCAGTCGGGGTCGACGTGGCCGGCGTGCAGGCCGTCCTCGACGTCGTGCACCGAGTACGCGACGTCGTCCGACCAGTCCATGACCTGGGCCTCGAAGCAGGTGCGGGTGCCGGGGGCCTCCTTGCGCACCCAGTCGAAGACGGGGCGGTCGTCGTCGTAGACGCCGAACTTCGGGGACGCCGGGTCGGTGGGGTGGGCGCCGCGCGGCCAGGGGTACTTGGTCGCGGCGTCCAGGGTGGCGCGGGTGAGGTTGAGGCCGACGGAGCCCTCGGGCGTGAAGCGCTTGGGCTCGATGCGGGTGAGGAGCCGGAGGGACTGGGCGTTGCCCTCGAAGCCGCCGATGTCGTCCGCGAACTCGTTCAGCGCCTGCTCGCCGTTGTGGCCGAAGGGGGGATGGCCGAGATCGTGTGCGAGGCAGGCGGCTTCCACGAGGTCGGGGTCGCAGCCGAGGGCGGCACCCAGCTCGCGGCCGACCTGCGCGCACTCCAGGGAGTGGGTGAGGCGGGTGCGGGGGGTGGCGTCCCATGCCGGGGTGCGGGTGCCGGGCGTGACGACCTGGGTCTTGCCCGCCAGGCGGCGCAGCGCGGCGGAGTGCAGGAGGCGGGCGCGGTCGCGCTGGAAGGCGGTGCGGCCAGGGCGTTTGTCGGGTTCGGGTGCCCAGCGTTCGACGGAGGTCGGGTCGTAGGCCGAGGGGTGTGCGGTGCCTTCCATGCCATGACAGTAAGCGCCGGTACGGACATCGCGCGGCAGGGGTGACGGGATTGTGGCGTTCTGCCGGGGCGGAGTGAACCGCACGGCCGCGATCGACGTCCTCCGGGACGGGATCGGACACAGGGGGCGGGATGAGGATCGGCCGACCGAGGCTGCCGCGCACGGTGCGGGGGCGCCGACGGCTGGTGCGGGGCGTGGTCGCGGGGTGCGTGCTCGCCCTGCTGCCGTCGACCTGGCTGTACGCCTCCACGGCGGACCGGCTGCGCACGGCGGCGGACGTGCCGCGCACCGAGGTCGCGGTCGTCTTCGGCGCGGGCCTGTGGAACGGCGGTCCGTCCCCGTACCTGGCCCGCCGCCTTGACGCGGCCGCCCGCCTGTACCGCGCCGGCCGCATCGAGGCGGTCCTGGTGACAGGCGACAACAGCCGCGAGGACTACGACGAGCCGAGCGCGATGCGCACCTACCTCGCCCGCCACGGCGTCCCCGCCGAACGCATCGTCAGCGACTACGCGGGCTTCGACACCTGGGACTCCTGCGTCCGCGCCCGCCGTGTCTTCGGCGTCCACCGAGCCATTCTGATCAGCCAGACCTTCCACATCCGCCGTGCGGTCGCCCTCTGCGAGGCGGCGGGCGTCTCGTCGTACGGCCTCGGTGTGGAGGACCGGCACGACGCCACCTGGTACTACGGCGGCACGCGGGAGGTCTTCGCGGCGGGCAAGGCGGCGCTGGACGCGGCCTTCCGCCCGTCCCCGCAGTTCCTGGGGCCACGGGAGCGGGGCATCCAGCGGGCCTTGGCGAGCGCCCCTTAGGCCGCCGGTCCCCTGAGGGATCTCCACGCGTCGTCACGCCCCGCAGGGGATCTCCACGAGAACGCCATCAGCCCCCCTGACGGTGCTATGGACATGACATGTCATGCCCCTTTAAATCTCTAGGACATCAGCGTCACCCCCACGCCTCGTAGGCGCCTCACCCAAGGAGACCGATGAGCCGGATACGGCAGCACGTCCGCGGGTCCCGTCGCATTGCCACCGCCACTGCCGCCGCCGCTGCGGCGACGTTGCTGGTCACTGCCCTCTCCCCCGCCGCCCGGGCCGACACCGGGCCGAAGCGGGCGACCACACTCGCGGACGCGGCCTCCCTTCTCGTCTCGCACGCCGCGAGCCTCGGCCTCACCTCCGACCAGGGCACCAGCGTCCGGGACGTGATCGTCGACAAGGACGGTACGCAGCACGTCCGTTACGACCGCACCTATCGCCACCTCCCCGTGCTCGGCGGGGACTTCGTGGTGCACCTGAACTCCGGCGGCGGTTACCGCGGCGCCGACCGCGCCACCCGTGCCGCGCTCGAACTGCCCACCGTCACACCGAAGCTGACCGGCGCGAAGGCGGCCGGCATCGCGGTGGACGCGCTGCGTTCCGCCAGCGCCCGGAAGCTGACGCGGGCGAAGGCCAAGCCGGAGCTGGTCGTCGACGCCCTGCACGGCAAGCCGAGACTGGCCTGGCGGACCAACGCGGTCGGCCTGGACACCCTGGGCAACCCGGTGGGCCGCACCGTGCTGACCGACGCCCGCACCGGCGCCCGGATCGACGCCTGGGACAGCATCGAGACGGCGGCGGGCGACGGCAAGTCGCTGTACAGCGGCACGGTTCCGCTGGAGACGACCCAGTCGGGCTCGGCGTACCAGCTCAAGGACGCCACGCGCGGCAACACCTACACCGGTGACGCGGCCAACAAGACCGACCTGTGCATCCTCGGGATCTGCCTGAGCCGCGCCCCCTCCACGGTGTTCACCGACACCGACAACCACTGGGGCACCGGCGCCACCGCCGACCGCGCCTCGGCGGCCGTCGACGCCCAGTACGGGACCGACCAGACCTGGGACTACTACAAGGACGTCCACGGCCGGAACGGCATCGCGGGCGACGGCAAGGGCTCGTACAACCGCGTCCACTACGGCAGCAACTACAACAATGCCTTCTGGGACGACAGTTGCTTCTGCATGACCTACGGCGACGGTGACGGCACCACCTTCGGCCCGCTGGTCGCGCTGGACGTGGCCGGGCACGAGATGACGCACGGCGTCACCTCCAAGACGGCCGCGCTGACGTACTCGGGTGAGTCCGGCGGCCTGAACGAGGCGACCTCGGACATCCTCGGCACGATGGTCGAGTGGCACGCGGGCAACGCCACCGACACCGGGGACTACCTCATCGGTGAGCGCATCGTGAAGCCCGGCTTCGGCAAGGCCGCGCTGCGCTTCATGGACAAGCCCTCCAAGGACGGCAACTCGGCCGACTACTGGTCCAGTTCGCTCGGCAACCTGGACGTGCACTACTCCT
>NZ_MUNH01000134.1:0-21867 GCF_002154615.1 Streptomyces recifensis | reverse complement strand
GCGGGAAGTGGCGCTGGAGGTGGAGGGCGGGGGCGCCGGGCTGGGGCGCGGACTGGCCCTCTCCGCACGGCAGTTGGCCGACGGGCCGGTGTGGGCGCAGGTTTCGCCGGGGAACGCCCGGAGTGTGCGGGCGTTCCTGGCGGCCGGCTACCGGCCCGTCGGCGCCGAGCTGCTGCTCAGTGCCAGGGACGGTAGTACGGGTTGCTCTGGCAGTTGCTCATGATCTCGGTCTTGGTGGCCTTGTCGACCGGGCAGACGCCGATGACGTACTGGCGCTGGATGCCGCCGGGGAAGGCGACCTCGACCTGGTCGGCCCACTTGTGGGTGTCACCGATGGTCTTGTTGACGTCCACCCCGCCGGGGGCGTCGATGTAGTAGTTGTAGCCCGACTTGTACCAGGTCTTGTACAGGTCGTGGTCGTAGGTCGTGGAGACGTACGGCGAGGGCTGGTTGACGAGGACGTACTGCTCCACGTCGTACTGCCCGTTCACCGTGTCCTTGGGCAGGAAGCCCTCCTCGAAGACCACGGCCGGGCCGCGGCTGTCGCTGCGGTAGAGGGTGCCGCAACCGGTGCGCCACACCGGGTCCGGGGTGATCCGGTCGACGTCCACCCGGCGGTCGGCGGCGGCGTGCACCTTGTCCTGGAACTGCGGACAGGAGGGCGCGGCGGCGCGGCTCTTCGGCTCCGCGGGAGCGGCGGCAGGCGTGGCGGCCGTGGTGGCGAGGACGGCACCGAGGGAGAGGGCGGCAGCGGTGACGCTGCGCCGCAGACGAGTTGTGATCATGCCCCGCACGATGGCGGTCCGGCCGGGGCGGGTGGTGGACCCTCACCCCATCGGGGGCGTGTCCGCCCGCCTCAAGTCGGCTGGTCCTAGCGGTCGGAGACCCGCATCTCGAACCAGGTGGTCTTGCCCCGGGGCAGCAGGTCGACGCCCCAGCGGTCCGCGAGCTTGTCGACGAGGAACAGTCCGCGCCCGCTGATGTCCGTCGCCTGCACCGGCATCAGGCAGGGCAGCCCCCGCGAGGGGTCGCGCACCTCGACGCGGACCCAGCCGCGCCGCCGGCGCATCCGTAATCCGAACACGCGGGCGCCGGTGTGACGTACGGCGTTGCCCACGAGTTCGGAGACGAGTAAGACCGCGTCCTCGGTCAGCTTGGGGCTCAGCCCCCAGTGCCGGAGGATGACGATCTGGGCGAGTCTGCGCGCGGTGGCCGCGGACTCGGGGCGCGACGGGAGCGGAACCTCCGCCTCCGCGGGGTTGCCGAACAGTTCGAGCGCTCTGAGCCCTTGTTCGTCCTCGACCGCGGGCGACCAACGCGCCGCGGCAGCACGGCTGTGTCCCCGTGGCTGATCGATGCCATCCAGCCCCGCCATGGACCCATGATGGCCGTCACCGCGGGGCTCCGGGGCCGATCCTGAGGAATACGCCCCCCGTGCGCCCCCGGTCTGCTCCAGTCCCCCGGCATATGCCAGCGGCAGGTCGGGGTCGGCGGTGGCCCGGTCGACCTGCGGCGACGGCTCGGTTCCGGGCAATCGTGCGGCTCCCTCGGCGAGGCAGGCTTAAGGTGCGGTTAAGGCTGCCATAAACCGGCCCGCCGGGAGTGCCGAATCAGACGACGCGTCAATTGTCAGAGTCACACAGGCTTTTGTCGGCTCCGGAGAGTACTTCCGTTGCTGTCAGAGGAACTTGGCCTTCCCCGGCCCCTCCTCCACGAAACTGCGCATCCCCCGCTCGCGGTCCTCGGTGGCGAACAGCCCCGCGAACCAGTTCCGCTCCACCGTGAGCCCGGTGTCGATGTCCGTCTCCAGGCCGGCGTCGACCGCCTCCTTCGCGGCGCGCAGCGCGAGCGCCGGGCCCTGGGCGAGCCGGGCGGCCCAGGCGTGCGCCTGCTCGTACACCTCGCCCGCCGGGACGACCCGGTCCACCAGGCCGAGCGCGAGGGCCTCGTCGGCCTTGACCATGCGGCCGGTGAAGATGAGGTCCTTCGCCTTGGAGGGGCCGATCAGCCGGGGCAGCCGCTGGGTGCCGCCCGCGCCCGGGATCAGGCCGAGCAGGATCTCGGGCTGGCCCAGCTTGGCGTTCTCCCCGGCGATCCGGTAGTCCGCGCACAGTGCCAGCTCGCAGCCACCGCCGAGCGCGTACCCGGTGACGGCGGCGACGACGGGCTTGGGGATGCGGGCGACGGCGGTGAAGGCGTCCTGGAGGGCGCGGGCGCGCAGGACCATCGCGGTGTGGTCCATCGCCTGCATCTCCTTGATGTCCGCGCCCGCCGCGAACACCTTCTCCCCGCCGTAGATCACCACGGCGCGCACGTCCTCGCGGCGCGTGGCCTCCTCGGCGAGTTCCTTGAGCCGGTCCTGCGTGGCGACGTCCAGCGCGTTCATCGGCGGCCGGTCCAGGCGCAGCGTGCCGACGCCTTCGGCGACTTCGAGATTCACGGTCATGCCCAGCAGGTTAACGGCCACTAACGCGGACGGGCCCGGTGCCGTTCCTCACAGCGCCGGGCCCGTCTCGCGAAGTTCCTACTTCTTCCAGTCCGCCCAGCTCATGTTCCAGCCGTTGAGGCCGTTGTCCGGGGCGACCGTGCGGTCGTGCGAGTTCTTCACGACGACCACGTCACCGACCATGGACCTGTTGAAGAACCAGGCGGCCGGGACCCCGCCGTCGTAGCCGCCGCGCACGTCGCGCAGGCCCACGCAGCCGTGGCTGGCGTTGTAGTTGCCGAAGGCGCCGCCGCCCCAGTAGTTGCCGTGGATGAAGGTGCCGGAGTCGGTGAGGCGGATGGCGTGCGGCACGTCCTTGATGTCGTACTCGCCGCCGTAGCCGACCGTCTCGCCGTTCATCCGGGTCACGGCGAGCTTCTCGGTCATGACCATCTTGCCGTTCCAGGTCTCGTAACCGGGCTTGCCGGTGGTGACCGGGAGGGTCTTGAGGGTCTTGCCGTCCCGCACGACCTTCATGGTGTGCTTCTTGGCGTCGACGTAGGAGATCTGGCTGCGGCCGATGGTGAACTTCACCGTCCTGCGCTGCTTGCCGTACACCCCGTCGCGGCCCTCGACGCCGTCCAGGTCGAGGTCGACGGTGACCTTGGTGCCGGGCTTCCAGTAGCTCTCCGGGCGGAAGTCCAGGCGGTCGTTGCCGAACCAGTGGCCCGCGACGTCCACCGCGGGCTCGGTCTTGATCCGGATGGCCTTTTCGACGGCGGCCGGGTCGGTGATGCCGCGGGTGAAGCGCAGCGAGAACGGCATGCCGACGCCGACGGTGGAACCGTCCTCCGGGGTGAAGGTGCCCATGAAGGTGTTCTTGGGCGTGAGCGTGGTGAAGCTGGAGTCCTCGGCGGCCTTGCGGCCCCGCGAGTCCTCGGCGACCGCGTGCACCGTGTACTTGGTGGCGGCGGCCAGGTGCCGGGCGGGGGTCCAGGCGGCGCCGCCCTTGGCGAGCGTGCCGTCGACCTCGGTACCCTTGCTGTCCTTGACCACCACGCTGGTCAGCCGCCCCCCGGCGACCTTCACGTTCAGCGCGCCGCTGGTGTCCACGGCCGTGGCACCGGACTTGGGCGCGATGGTGACGGCGGCCGAGGACTGCTTGTCCTGGCCGTCCTTGTTCTTGGCGTTGTCCGACCCGCTCCCCGTGGTCTCACCGCCGCCGCAGGCGGCCAGCGACAGCACGAGTGCCCCCGCCATGAGCGCCAGCCCCTTACGACCCCTGTGCCGAGTTCCTGCCGAAGCCCCCGATATCGGCCGCACGTTCAAGTCGTTCTCCCCTCCCGGACCTGGTCACAGGTCCACACCCCGGCGCGTCCCGCGCTCATTCGGGCATGCTAGCCGCCGGGTTCCGGGCTCGGTGTCCGTCGAATGTCACCGTTCAGTCGCAACTTCAACCAGCCGCCGAGACCCGGAACTTCGCAGCTCACCGGGTCACTGGAGCACGCTGCCCGCCTTCCACTGCTTCCATGCCATGTTCCACCCGCTGAGGCCGTTGTCCGGGGAGACCGTCTTGTCCTTGCTGTGCACGACCTCGATGACGTCCCCGACCAGGCTGCGGTCGAAGAACCAGCCCGCCGGGGTGTCCGCGCCGCCGCCCTTGACGTCCCTCAGCCCCACGCAGCCATGGCTGACGTTGACCTCACCCGGCGATTCGGGCGACCAGTAGTTGCCGTGCAGGAAGGTGCCGGAATCGGTGAGCTTCATGGCGTGCGGCACGTCCGGGATGTCGTACTCCCCGCCGAAGCCGACCGTCCGGCTGTTCATGCGGGTCACCTCCAGCATGTCCATCACCACCATCTTGCCGTTGTAAGTGGGCGTCTTGGGAGCGCCCGCGGTGATCGGCACGGTGGCCAGGAGTTCGCCGTCCCGGCGCACCTCCATGGTGTGTTCGGCCGCGTCGACCAGGGAGACCTGGCTGCGGCCGACGGTGAAGGCGATGGTCTTGCGCTGGAGCCCGTAGACGCCGGGCGCCCCCTCCACGTCGCGCAGGGCGAGGTCGACGGTGACCTCGGTGCCGGGCTTCCAGTAGCGCTCGGGGCGGAAGTCCAGCCGGTTCTTGCCGAACCAGTGGGCGCGGACGTCGACGGCCGGCTTCGCTGTGACGCGTACGGCCTTCTCCACGGCGGCCCGGTCGGTGATGTCCCGGTTGAAGGCGAGGGAGACGATCATCCCGGTGCCCACCGTGGATCGGTTCTCCGGGGTGACGTAGCCGATGAACCGCTGGTCGGGGACGTAGGTGGTGAACGTGGTGTGCCGGGCCGAGCGGCGGCCGTCGCCGTCCACGGCGACCGCGTCCACCGTGTAGCGGGCGGCGAGGGCCAGCTTGTCGTCGTCCGGTTTCCAGGTACGGCCGCCCCCCACGATGTGCCCGGTGACGGTGGTGTCCTGGGCGTCCTGGGAGCGGGTCACCGTGACCTTCTCCAGCCGTCCGGCGGGCACCCTCACCCGCAGCCGCTCGCCGGGGCGCACCCCCTTGCCGCCGTCGTCCGGGGTCACCCGGATGACGTCCTCGACAGCCGGGGGTCTGCCCGGCGGGCCGCCGATGCCGAGGGGGCCGGAGCCGTCCGCGGTGCAGCCGGCGGCCCCGGCCAGCAGTCCCGCCCATGAAAGTGCCGTGGCCAGTGCGGCCAGCGCGCGCCGCGCGCGTCCTTGTAGGTGCCTCACGCCGACACAACGACGCGGCACGCTCCGGGGAAACGTGAGTGCGACCCCGTGGATGGGCAGAACAGAGGGAAGGACGACGCGAAGGGGAGCCGCCGCGCCCGCGCCGGAGCCGTCGGGGCGCTGCCGTACCGGCCGGCCGAGCGTGCCCGGGGCCTTGGCAGGCCCGCGGGTGCGGTCGGCCGTTCGGCGCGGGCGGTCGTGCCCCGGAAGGCCGAGCCACTGAAAGAGGGGCCGACTGGTGACGAGCGCAGCCGAGCAGCGGGCACGGGCCGGGGAACCGGCCGGCCAGAGCGGGACCGCCACTTCCCCGGTGCGCGGTGCCCGGCGCGCCGCGCCGCCCGCGTGGCCGGGGACACCGACCCCGCTGGGGGCCCGGTTCCGTACCGGTCCGGACGGGGTGGCGGGCACCAACTTCGCGCTGTGGGCGGGCGGCGCGGAGGCGGTGCGGCTGTGCCTGTTCGACGAGCGGGGCCGGGAGACCCAGGTCCGGCTCACCGAGCTGACGCACGAGATCTGGCACGGCTTCGTGCCCGGCGTGCTGCCCGGCCGGCGCTACGGCTACCGGGTGGAGGGCCGCTGGGACCCGTGGACCGGCGCCCGCTGGAACCCGGCGAAGCTGCTGCTGGACCCGTACGCCCGCGCGGTGGACGGGGAGTTCGCGCTGCCGCCGGAGGTGTACGGGCATGTGCGGGACTGGCCGGAGCAGGGCTACGGGGACACCGTGCGGGACGAGCGGGACTCGGCGCCCTTCGTGCCCAAGGGCGTGGTGGTGCACGACGACGACGACTGGTCCGACGACCGCCGCCCCAAGACGCCGTGGGCGGACTCGGTCATCTACGAGCTGCACGTCAAGGGCTTCACCAAGCTCCACCCCGGCATCCCGAAGGAGCTGCGCGGCACCTACGCCGGTCTCGCGCACCCGGCGGCGATCGAGCACCTGGTGAAGCTGGGCGTGACGGCGGTGGAGCTGCTTCCCGTCCACCAGTTCGCACACGAGGACCATCTGCTGCGCCGGGGCCTGAAGAACTACTGGGGCTACAACTCCATCGGCTACTTCGCCCCGCACGCGGCCTACGCGGCCTCCGGCACCACCGGCCAGCAGGTCGGCGAGTTCAAGCGGATGGTGCGCGCGCTGCACGCGGCCGGCATCGAGGTGATCCTCGACGTGGTCTACAACCACACCGCCGAGGCGGGTGAACTCGGGCCCACGCTCTCCCTGAAGGGCATCGACAACCGGGGCTACTACCGCCTCCAGCCCGACGCCCGCCGGTACGCGGACTACACCGGCTGCGGCAACACCCTGCACGTGGTCCAGCCCCAGGTGCTCCGGCTGATCACGGACTCGCTGCGCTACTGGGTGACCGAGATGGGCGTGGACGGCTTCCGCTTCGACCTGGCGGCAGCACTGGCCCGCTCGATGCACGACGTCGACATGCTGTCGCCCTTTCTGGCCGTCATCGCCCAGGACCCGGTGCTGCGCCGGGTGAAACTGATCGCCGAGCCGTGGGACATCGGCTCCGGCGGCTACCAGGTGGGCGCCTTCCCGCCGTTGTGGACGGAGTGGAACGACCGCTACCGGGACACGGTGCGCGACTTCTGGCGGCACGCGCTGCCCGACGTCCGCGAGATGGGCTACCGGTTGTCCGGCTCCAGCGACCTGTACGCCTGGGGCGGCCGCCGCCCGTACGCCTCGGTCAACTTCGTCACCGCGCACGACGGTTTCACCCTGCGCGACCTGGTCTCGTACCAGGGCAAGCACAACGAGGCGAACGGCGAGGACAACCGGGACGGCACCGACGACAACCGCTCCTGGAACTGCGGCGCCGAGGGCGAGACGGACGACGAGGTCGTAAGGGCCCTGCGCAGGCGTCAGTTGCGGAACCTGCTGACCACGCTGCTGCTGTCCACCGGGGTGCCGATGCTGGTCGCCGGCGACGAGCTGGGCCGCACGCAGGGCGGCAACAACAATGCATACTGCCAGGACGGCGAGCTGAGCTGGCTGGACTGGTCGCTGCTGGACGACCCGGACTGGCGGCCACTGTTCGATCTGACCTGCCGGCTGATCGCGCTGCGCCACGCGCATCCGGTGCTGCGCCGCCGCGCCTTCTTCTCCGGCCGCGCGCACTCGGCGGACGGCCTCAGAGACCTGGCCTGGTTCACCGCGCGGGGCACGGAGATGACCGAGCGCGACTGGTACGCGCCCGCCGCCACGCTTGGCATGTATCTGTCCGGCCGGGACATTCCGGGGCGGGACGAGCGAGGCGCGGCGGTGGTGGACGACAGCTTCCTGGCCGTGCTGCACGCCGGGCACGAACCGACCGGCTTCACCCTTCCGGGCGCACCCTGGGCGACGGGGTACGAGGTGCTGGTGGACACCTCGGGCGAGGAGCAGCTCCGGGCGCCCGGCACGGTCCTCGACGCGGACACCGACATTACCGTGCCGGCGCGGACGGTGCTGCTGCTGCGGGTCGTCTGAGGAGGTGCCAAGGGGCCGGAAAACTCGGTGGGCGGGACGGGGGCCGGTCCGTACGCTGACCCCGGTGTCCACCAACTCTCCCCCCGCCCGGCGCCGCTCCGCCGCCCGCACCCTCATGCGGCTGTGGCCCTACGTACGCCCGGTGCGCGCACGCTGGTTCGCGGCCGCCGCCATCGCGGTCGTCGCCTCCTGTCTCGGTCTGGTGATCCCGCTCGTCCTGAAGTGGATGGTCGACGGCCCGGTGGCCGCGCGCGACCCCGCCGGGGTCTGGCTGGGCGCGCTGTACCTGCTGCTGATCGGGGTGGCCGAGGCGCTGCTGTTCGGCCTCAGACGCTGGCTGGTGGCCCGTCCGCTGGCGGGTGTGGAGGCGGGCATGCGGGCCGACCTCTACCGGCGGCTCCAGCGGCTCCCGGTGGCCTTCCACGACCGCTGGCCCTCGGGCCAGTTGCTGTCGCGGGGCACCGGCGATCTGATGCTGGTGCGGATGTTCCTCGCCTTCCCGCTGACCTTCCTGCTGGTCAACGGCGTGACGATCGTCGTCGGGGTGGGGATCATGCTGGTGCAGGACTGGGTGCTCGGCCTGGTCGTCCTCGGTCCCGCCGTACCGCTGCTGTGGGTCTGCGTGGTCGTGGAGCAGCGGTACGCACACGCGGCCCGGCGGGCGCAGGACCAGGTCGGCGACCTGACCACGCTGGTCGAGGAGAGCGTGCTCGGCATCCGGGTCGTCAAGGGCTTCGGGCGCCACCTCAGCCAGGCGCGCGCGTTCCGCCGTACGGCGCTGATGCTGCGAGACACCGAGATCGGCAAGGCACGGCTGCTGGCCGTCATCTGGGCGGTCATCGTGACGCTGCCGGAGGTGGCGATCGGGGCCGCGCTCGTGCTGGGCGTGCTGCGGGTGGCGGACGGCGCGCTGTCGGCCGGCACGCTGGTCGCGTTCCTCAGCACGGCGCTGGCGCTGCGCTGGCCGGTGGAGTCCATCGGCTTCCTGCTGGCGATGTGCCAGGAGGCGGCGACGGCCACGGAACGGTACTTCGAGGTGCTGGACGAGCGTCCCGAGGGTGACGCGGAGACCCCTGCCCCTGCCGCCCCCGAGCCCGGCGAACGCGGTCTGCGCTTCGAGGGCGTGGGTTTCCGCCATGCCGACGCGGCCCCCGACGCCGGCCCGGTGCTGGACGGGATCGACCTGCACATCCGTCCCGGCGAGTCGATGGCACTCGTCGGCGCGACCGGCAGCGGCAAGACCACGCTGACCTCGCTGGTCCCCCGCCTGCACGACGCCACCTCCGGCCGCATCACCCTCAACGGCGTGGACATCACCGCGCTGCCCCGCGAGGAACTGCGCGCCCGGGTCGCCGTCGCCTTCGAGGAGCCCACCCTGTTCTCCACCAGCGTGGCGGAGAACGTCCTCATGGGTGCCGGGGAGAACGCGGGACGGGAGGAGCTGGACCGGGCGCTCGCCGTGGCGCACGCCGACTTCGCGCACGCCCTGCCAGAGGGCCCGGACACGCGGGTCGGCGAACAGGGCCTCAGCCTGTCCGGCGGCCAGCGCCAGCGGCTCGCGCTGGCCCGCGCGGTGGCCGGACGGCCGGAGTTCCTGGTGCTGGACGACCCGCTGTCCGCGCTCGACGTGCACACCGAGGCGGCCGTGGAGGCGGCGCTGCGCCGGGTGCTGGCCGACACCACCGCGCTGATCGTGGCCCACCGCCCCTCCACGGTGCTGCTGGCCGACCGGGTCGCCCTGCTCTCCGGCGGCCGGATCACCGCCGTGGGCACCCATCACGAACTGCTGCGCAGCAACGCCGAGTACGCCCATCTGATGTCCGGCGGCCCGCGCGAGGCCACCGAGGAACCCGAGGATTCCCGATGACCACCACGACGTCCGCCGCCCCCACCACGGACGACGACCTGCCCGATCCGCATCTCCCGCCGGACTCCGGCGACCCCTTCGACCGGGACGTCCTGCCCACCCCGCCGGGCGCCACGGCCGCACTGCTGCGCTCTCTGCTCGCCCCGCGCCGGGCCCGCGTCGCGCTCACCGTGCTCCTGCTGCTGCTCCAGCAGGCGGCGGCGCAGACCGGCCCGCTGCTGGTGGCGTACGCCATCGACACCGCCGTACCGGCCGTGCGCGGGCACGACCACGGGCCCCTGCTCGCCGTGGCGGCGGGGTACGCGCTGTGCGCGCTGGCCTCCGGCGGGCTGCAGTACGCGTTCATCCGGGCGTCCGCCTGGGTCAACCAGGACGTGCTGCTGGACCTGCGCGGCCGGATCTTCCGGCACGCGCAGGCGCTCAGCGTGGACTTCCACGAGCGCTACACCTCCGGCCGGCTGATCTCCCGCTCCACCACGGACGTGGAGGCGCTGCGCGAACTCCTCGACGAGGGGCTCCAGGAACTGGTCACGGTGGTGCTGTCGTTCGTGTACATCTCCGCCCTGCTGCTCTGGCTCGACCTGGGCCTCGGCGCGGTCGCGGTCGCCTCTTTCGTGCCGCTCTACCTGCTGGTGCGGCGCTATCAGCGGCGCGCGCAGCAGGTGTTCGCCGCCCGTTCCACGGCGATCGCGGCGCTGATCGTGAAGTTCGTCGAGACGATGAACGGCATCCGCCCGGTGCGCGCCTTCCGCCGCGAGGCCGCCAACGACGCCGAGTTCGCCACGCTCAACCGGCGCCACGAGCGCAGCAACGGCGACTCGCTGCTGGAGATGGCGCGGTACGTGGTCGGCTCCCGGCTGGTCGCCAACACGGCGGTCGCCGGGATCGTGCTGTGGGGCGCCTACCGGGTGGCCTCCGGCACCCTGGCCCTCGGTGTGCTGGCGGCGGCGGTGCTGTATCTGCGGCGGCTGTACGACCCGATCGACCGGCTGGGGATGTTCCTCAACTCCTACCAGTCGGCGGCCGCCTCGCTGGAGAAGATCGCCGGGCTGCTCGCCCAGGTCCCCTCCGTGCCGGAGCCCGCCGAGTCCCGCGAACTGCCGCCGCTGAAAAGCGACTTCCCCGGCCGTGAGGTCGTCTTCGACGGGGTGCGGTTCGCCTACCGCACCGGCGGCGAGGTGCTGCCCCGCTTCGACCTGACGCTGCCGGCCGGGCAGACCGTCGCCGTGGTCGGCTCCACGGGCGCGGGCAAGTCGACGCTGGCCAAGCTGCTGGCCCGGTTCTACGACCCGACCGAGGGCGCCGTCCTGCTCGACGGGGTGGACCTGCGCGGGCTGGCGCTGCCCGAACTGCGGCGCGGGGTGGTGATGGTGACGCAGGAGGCGTTCCTGTTCTCCGGCACGGTCGCGGACAACATCGCCATCGGTCGCCCCGAGGCCACGCGGGAGGAGATCGAGCAGGCGGCGAAGGCCATCGGCGCCCATGAGTTCATCAGCGCGCTGCCCGACGGCTACGACACCGACGTGCGCAAGCGCGGCGGCCGGATCTCCGCGGGTCAGCGCCAGCTGGTGGCCTTCGCACGGGCGCTGCTCGCCGACCCGGCGGTGCTGATCCTGGACGAGGCGACCAGCTCGCTGGACGTGCCCGGTGAGCGGGCGGTGCAGCGGGCGATGACGACCGTGCTGCGCGGCCGTACGGCGGTGGTGATCGCGCACCGGCTGTCCACGGTGGAGATCGCCGACCGGGTGCTGGTGATGGAGCACGGCCGGATCGTCGAGGACGGGCGCCCGGACCGGCTGATCGCCGGTTCCGGTAGGTTCTCCGAGCTGCACAAGGCGTGGCGGGACAGTCTGGCTCAGTGACGGCCGGTGGAACGGGGGCAGGATGATCGACGCGTACGGAGATCCCGGCATACCTGATACACGCGGCGGCTGGCGCTGTCTGTGGTGGCTGGCGCTGCGCCAGCCGGGGCGCTCGCTGGCCGGCGCGGTCTTCGGCTCGGCGTGGCTGGTGCTGATGGCGGCCCAGCCCTACCTCCTCTCACGGGCGGTGGACGACGGGCTGGTGCCGGGTCGGCTCGGGGTGCTGGCCGCCTGGACCGGCGCGATGTTCGCCGCCGGGGTGGGCTGCGCGTGGCTGAGCATCATGCGGCACCGCACCATGACGCGGGTGCGGATGGACGCCAACTTCCGCACGGTGAAGCTGGTGGTGGAGCACGCGGCCCGGCTGGGCGCCGCGCTGCCGCGCCGGGTGGGGGCCGGTGAGGTCGTCACCGTCGGGGTGGGCGACGTGCAGACCCTCGCGCAGGCCCTGACCGTGATGGGGCCGGGTGTCGGCTCGGTCGTCGTCTACTCGGTGGTGGCCGCCCAACTCCTCACCATCTCCGGCTCGGTGGCCGCCGTGGTGCTGCTGGGCGTGCCGGTCATCGCGTTGCTCACCGGCCCGCTGACCCGCCGCCTCCAGGGCACCGAGACCGAGTACCGGGAGCGCCAGGGCATCCTCACGGCCCGCATCGGCGACCTCGCGGGGGGCCTGCGGGTCCTGGGGGGACTCGGTGGCAAGTCGCTGTTCGCGGACGCCTTCGCGCGGGACTCCGGGCGGCTGCGGGAGCAGGGCTACCGGGTGGGCGCGGTGACGAGCTGGGTGCAGGCGCTCGGTCTGGGCCTGCCGACGCTGTTCCTGGCCGCGGTGACCTGGCTCGCGGCCCGGCTGGCCGCCCAGGGCGCGATCACGGTGGGCGAGCTGGTCTCGGTGTACGGGTACGCGGCGGTGCTGATCGGCCCGGTCGCGTTCTTCGTGGAGATGAACTACGACCTGAACCGCGCGGTGGTGGCCGCCCGCCGCGTGGTGGCCCTGCTCCGGCTGGAGCCCGAACCGGACGACGGCACGCTGACCGCCCCCGGGCACCCGGCCGAGCTGCACGACCCCGCCTCGGGCGTGCGGGTGGCGCCGGGCCGGCTGACCGCGCTGGTCGCGGCCCGCTCCGCCGACACCACCGCCGTGGTGGACCGCCTCGGCCGGTACGGGCCGACCGACGCGCTGTGGGGCGGTGTACGCCTGGACGCGGTACCGCTGGCCGAGGTGCGCGCGCGAGTGCTGGTCGCGGACAACGAGGCCGACCTGTTCGCCGGACCGCTGCGGGAGACGGTGTCCGCCGGGCGCCCCGCGGACGAGGCGGCGGTGCGCCGCGCGGTGCGCGCGGCGGTCGCCGAGGACGTCGTACGGGGCCTGCCCGACGGGCTGGACACGGTGGTGTCCGGGCAGGGGCGCAGCCTCTCCGGGGGCCAGCGGCAGCGGGTCCGGCTGGCGCGGGCGCTGCTGGCCGACCCCGAGGTACTGCTCGCCGTGGAGCCGACCTCGGCGCTGGACGCGCACACCGAGTCGGCGGTCGCGCACCGGCTGCGCGAGGCGCGGGAGGGCCGTACGACGGTGGTGACGTCGACCTCCCCACTGCTGCTGGACGTGGCGGACACGGTGCTGTTCCTGGTCGACGGCAAGGTGGCCGCGAGCGGTCCGCACCGGCTGCTGCTGGACCGCGAGAAGGGCTACCGGGCCCTGGTGGCCCGGGACTTGGGCGACGGGGAGGTCTCGCGGTGACGACGGACACGGGAGCGCTGCCGGTCGCGGACCGGCGCACGGTACGGCTAGCCGCCGCCCGGCTGGTGCGCGCCGACGGGCGGGCCTTCGCGGCCGCCCTCGCCCTGAACGCGCTGGCGGCCGGTGCGGGCATCGTGGGCCCCTGGCTGGTCGGCCGGATCGTGGACGAGGTCCGGGCCGGGCGCGGGACCGGCGCGGTGGACCGGCTCGCGCTGTGGATTCTGCTGTGCGCGCTGGCCCAGCTGGTGCTGGCCCGCTGGGCGCGGTACGTGGCGCACCGGTTCGGGGAGCGGACGCTGGCGCGGGTGCGGGAGACGTTCGTGGAACGGCTGCTGGGGCTGCCCGCTTCGGTGGTCGAGCGGGCCGGCACCGGCGACCTGACGGCGCGCGGCACGGCGGACGTGGCGACGGTCGGCACCACGCTGCGGGACATCGGCCCGGAGCTGCTGGTGTACGCGGTGCAGGCGCTGTTCGTGCTCGGCGCGGTGTTCGCGCTGAGCCCCTGGCTGGGCCTGTTCGGGCTGCTCGGGCTGACCCCGGTGTGGCTGGCGGTGCGCTGGTACCTGCGGCGGGCGCGGGACGCCTATCTGGCCGAGGGGGCGGCGACCTCGGCGGTCGCGGAGATCGTGGCGGCCACGGCGGCGGGCGCCCGCACGGTGGAGGCGTTCCGGCTCCAGAAGGCCCGTACGGCGGCGAGCCGGGAGGCGCTGGAGGTCTCCCGGCGCAGCCGGTACCGCACGCTGGGCCTGCGGACGGTGTTCTTCCCGTCCGTCGAGATCTCGTACACGATCCCGGTGGCCGGGGTGCTGCTGGTCGGGGGGTGGCTGCACGGGCGCGGGCTGATCGGGCTCGGGGCGGTGGTGGCCGGGGCGCTGTACATGCGGCAGTTCACCGATCCGCTGGACATGGTGCTGATGCGGCTGGAGCAGCTCCAGTCCAGCGGGGCCTCCTTCGCCCGCGTGGAGGGCGTCGCCGAGGCACCGCGCGCCCCGGTGGACACCGCGCGGACTCCGGCGGACGACCGGATCGAGGTGCGCGGGGTGCGGTACGCGTACGAGCGGGGCGGGGAGGTGCTGCGCGGGGTGGACCTGACGGTCCGGCCCGGTGAGCGGCTGGCGGTGGTGGGCGCGTCCGGTGCGGGCAAGACCACGCTGAGCCGGCTGCTGGCCGGCATCGACGCCCCCGCCTCCGGCTCGGTCACGGTGGGCGGGGTCCCGGTGGCGGAGCTGGAACCCGCGCGGCTGCGCCGCCAGGTGGTGCTGGTGACCCAGGAGCAC
This sequence comes from Streptomyces recifensis, assembly GCF_002154615.1. Taxonomy (NCBI): domain Bacteria; kingdom Bacillati; phylum Actinomycetota; class Actinomycetes; order Kitasatosporales; family Streptomycetaceae; genus Streptomyces; species Streptomyces recifensis. Next base: position 7,498 of record NZ_MUNH01000134.1, on the reverse strand, counting down.
CATGTGTTCCTCGGCTCGGTGCGGGACAACCTGCTGATCGCCGAACCCGACGCCACGGACGAGGAGTTGTGGGGGGCGCTGGTGGCCGTGGGTGCCGACGGCTGGGTGCGGGAGCTGCCCGAGGGGCTGGACACCGGGCTCGGCCAGGGCGGCCGGGTGACCGACGGTTCCCAGGCCCAGCAGCTCGCGCTGGCCCGCGTGGTGCTGGCCGACCCGCACACGCTGATCCTGGACGAGGCGACCGCCCTGCTCGACCCGGCCACCGCCCGGCACACCGAGCGGGGTCTGGCGGCGGTGCTCGCGGGCCGCACGGTGATCGCCATCGCGCACCGGCTGCACACCGCGCACGACGCGGACCGGGTCGCGGTGATGGAGGACGGCCTCGTCACCGAACTGGGCACGCACGAGGAACTGGTGGCGGCGGACGGCGCCTACGCGGCGCTGTGGCGCACCTGGCACGGGGACGACGGCACGGTCTGAGGGTCGTCGACACACCTGCTCAATACTGCTCAACATAGCTGCAATAAAAGGGAGTTGATGCGGAAGGCGCGCCTTCCGGCCAACTTCCCGAGGCGCTCCTGACAGGCCCCCCGCTCCCCTGTCACTCTTCCCACGACCGACTCACAGCGACCGCACAGCGCTCACGCGTCCCGCGCCACCCCGCGCCCGCACGCGCAGTACGCACCGCCCTGTTCTGCCCCGGACGCCCCATCCCCCCGTCCGGTCTCCCTCGGCCGCGCGACCGGCGGCCACGCAGAAGGAGTCAGTGTTGAGCAGCAGCCCCCGCAGCAACCCCGCCCGCAGACGCGTCTCCCCGCGCCGCCGCACCGCCACCGTCGCCCTGGCCGGTGTCGCCGCGCTCATCGCCGCCGCCGTCCAGTCCGGCGCGGCGACCGCGGCTCCGGCCGAGCCCCGGCCGGGCAAGGCGAATCCCGCCCACAGCTCCGTACGCCTCACCGCCGCCCAGCGCGCCGGACTGATCCGGGACGCCGACGCCGGCCGGGCGGACACCGCCCGCTCGATCGGGCTCGGCACACAGGAGAAGCTCGTCGCCCGCGATGTCGTCAAGGACGGCGACGGCACCCTGCACACCCGCTACGAGCGCACCTACGCGGGCCTGCCCGTGCTCGGCGGCGACCTGATCGTGGACACCGCGCCCTCGGGCGCGGCCAAGCGCGTGGTGAAGGCGTCCGGCGCCACGCTGAAGGTCGCCGGCCTCACCCCGGCCGTGCCGAAGGCCGCCGCGGAGCGGCAGGCGGTGGCACGGGCGAAGAAGCTCGGCGGCACCAGGTCCGCCGCCGACAGCGTGCGCACGGTGATCTGGGCCGCCACCGGCAGGCCGGTCCTCGCCCACGAGACGGTGGTCGGCGGTCTCCAGGACGACGGCACCCCGAGCGAGCTGCACGTCGTCACCGACGCCACCACCGGCAAGAAGCTCTACGAGTACCAGGGCATCCGCACCGGCGTCGGCAACACCCAGTACAGCGGCCAGGTCCCGCTCACCACCACCCAGTCCGGGTCCACGTACACCCTGACCGACGGGGACCGGGGCGGCCACAAGACGTACAACCTGGGCCGGGGCACCTCCGGCACCGGCACCCTGTTCTCGCAGGGCGCCGACACCTGGGGCAACGGCACCGTCTCGGACCCGGCGACGGCGGGCGCGGACGCGCACTACGGGGCGGCGGTCACCTGGGACTTCTACAAGGACACGTTCGGCCGCAGCGGCATCAAGAACAACGGCGTCGGCGCGTACTCCCGTGTGCACTACGGCAATTCCTATGTGAACGCCTTCTGGAGCGACTCCTGCTTCTGCATGACCTACGGCGACGGCTCGGGCAACGCGGACCCGCTGACCGCGCTGGACGTCGCCGGGCACGAGATGAGCCACGGCGTCACCTCCAACACGGCCGGGCTCAACTACTCCGGCGAGTCGGGCGGGCTGAACGAGGCGACCTCGGACATCTTCGGCACGGGCGTGGAGTTCTACGCGAACAACGCCTCGGACCCCGGTGACTACCTCATCGGCGAGAAGATCGACATCAACGGCGACGGCACCCCCCTGCGTTACCTGGACAAGCCCAGCAGGGACGGCGCGTCCAAGGACAGTTGGTACTCCGGTATCGGCGGGGTCGACGTGCACTACTCCTCCGGGCCGGCGAACCACTTCTTCTATCTGCTGAGCGAGGGCAGCGGCGCCAAGGTGATCGACGGGGTCTCCTACGACTCCCCCACCGCCGACGGCCTCCCGGTCACCGGCATCGGCCGGGCCAAGGCCCTCCAGATCTGGTACCGGGCGCTCACCACCAAGTGGACCTCCACCACCAACTACTCGGGCGCCCGCACCGGCACCCTGGCCGCCGCCGGTGAGCTGTACGGCACCACCAGCGCCGAGTACGCGGCCGTGCAGGACGCCTGGGCGGGCGTCGGGGTCGGCACCCGGCCCGGCGGCGACACGGGCACCTCGTACGAATCCACCACTCCGGTGGCGATCCCGGACAACGGTCCCGCCGTCACCTCGGACATCACGGTCTCCGGCAGGAGCGGAAACGCGCCAAGCAACTTGCGCGTGGCCGTGAACATCACCCACACCTGGCGCGGCGATCTGGTGATCGATCTGGTCGGCCCGTCGGGCACCTCGTACCGGCTGAAGAACTTCAGTTCCTCGGACTCCGGGGACGACGTGGACGAGACCTACACCGTCAACGCGTCGGCCGAACCCGCCAACGGCACTTGGAAGTTGAAGGTTCAGGACCAGGCGGCGCAGGACCGGGGCACGCTCAACTCATGGAAGGTCACCTTCCCGTAGACCACCTTTCCGCCGCCCCTCGCGGCCGGTGAACGGTGGCGGTCCGGAGGGTGAACAGCCCTCCGGACAGCCGCCGTTCACACGCCCGCAACAACATCAAGACGCAAAGTTTCGGCCAACATCACCACAGGGTCATGACATGTACGCGTCCCTGGTGCCACGCTCTCCCCACCCGCCGCAGCACAGCGACTTCAGTACGCACCACCCGGCCAGTGACCCCACGCTGGCCGACGCCCCCACGTCAAGGAGCTACTGTGAGCCCCCTCTACGCGCGTCACAAGCGCACCTCGCTCGTCATCGCCACCGCCGTCGCCGCCGGTGCCCTCCTCTCCACGGGTCTGGCCTCCAGCGCGAGCGCCGAGAACAAGACCCTGGCCGCCGCCCCGACGCTGCTGTCGGCCTCGGCCCGCACCACGCTGATCCAGCAGGCGCAGTCCGCCGCCCCCGAGACCGCCCAGCGCATAGGTCTCGGCGCCAAGGAGAAGCTGGTGGTCAGAGACGTCGTCAAGGACGTCGACGGCACCGTCCACACCCGTTACGAGCGCACCTACGCGGGCCTGCCGGTCCTCGGCGGGGACCTCGTGGTGCACACCCCGCCCGCCTCCGTGGCCAAGGGCACGGTGAGCACCACCTTCAACACCAGGCGGACCATCAAGGTCGCCTCCCTCACCCCGGCCGTCACCAAGTCCGCCGCGCAGTCCACGGCGCTCAAGGCCGCCAAGGCCCTGAAGGCGGAGAAGCCCGCCGCCGACAGCGCGCGCAAGGTGATCTGGGCCGGCTCCGGCACGCCGACGCTCGCCTGGGAGTCCGTGATCGGCGGCTTCCAGGACGACGGCACCCCGAGCAAGCTGCACGTCGTCACCGACGCCACCACCGGCAAGGAGCTGTACCGCTACCAGGCGATCCAGACCGGCATCGGCAACACGCAGTACAGCGGTCAGGTGACGCTGACCACCGCGCAGTCGGGCTCCAACTACACCCTCACCGACAGCACGCGCGGCGGCCACAAGACGTACAACCTCAACCACGGCACCTCCGGCACCGGCACGCTGTTCTCCCAGACCAACGACACCTGGGGCAACGGCACCACGTCCAACGCCGCCACGGCCGGCGCGGACGCCGCCTACGGCGCCCAGACGACCTGGGACTTCTACAAGAACACGTTCGGCCGCAGCGGCATCAAGAACGACGGCGTCGGCGCCTACTCCCGCGTCCACTACGGCAACGCGTACGTGAACGCGTTCTGGGACGACTCCTGCTTCTGCATGACCTACGGCGACGGCACGGCCAACAACGACCCGCTGACCTCGCTGGACGTCGCCGGCCACGAGATGAGCCACGGCGTCACCTCCAACACCGCCGGGCTCAACTACACCGGGGAATCCGGCGGGCTGAACGAGGCGACCTCCGATATCTTCGGCACCGGCGTGGAGTTCTACGCGAACAACACCACCGACCCCGGTGACTACCTCATCGGCGAGAAGATCGACATCAACGGCGACGGCTCGCCGCTGCGTTACATGGACAAGCCGAGCAAGGACGGCGCGTCCAAGGACAGCTGGTCCTCCAGCCTCGGCGGCCTGGACGTGCACTACTCCTCGGGCCCGGCGAACCACATGTTCTACCTGCTCTCCGAGGGCAGCGGCACCAAGGTCATCAACGGCGTCACGTACAACAGCCCGACCTCGGACGGCGTCGCGGTCACCGGCATCGGCCGCGCCAAGGCGCTCCAGATCTGGTACAAGGCGCTGACCACGTACATGACCTCCACCACCAACTACAAGGCGGCCCGCACGGCGACGCTGAACGCGGCCTCCGCGCTCTACGGCACCGACTGCGCCGAGTACGCGGGCGTCGGCAACGCCTTCGCCGGGATCAACGTCGGCAGCCACATCAACCCGCCGGCCAGCGGGGTGACCGTCACCAACCCCGGCAACCAGTCCGCCACCGTGGGCAAGGCGGTCAGCCTCCAGATCCAGGCCAGCAGCACCAACAGCGGTGCGCTGAGCTACAGCGCCACCGGGCTCCCGGCCGGGCTGTCGATCAACGCCTCCACCGGTCTGATCTCCGGCACGCCGACCACCGCGGGCTCCTCCAGCACCACGGTCACCGTCACCGACTCCGCGGGCAAGACCGGCACGGCCGCCTTCACCTGGACGGTCAGCGCCACCGGCGGCGGCTGCTCGGCGACACAGCTGCTCGCCAACCCCGGCTTCGAGTCCGGCAACACCGGCTGGACCGCGAGCAGCGGCGTCATCACCACCGACAGCGGCCAGGCCAGCCACGGCGGCTCGTACAAGGCATGGCTGGACGGCTACGGCGCCACGCACACCGACACGCTGGCCCAGTCGGTCGCGATCCCCGCGGGCTGCAAGGCGACCCTGACCTTCTACCTGCACGTGGACTCGGCGGAGACCACCACCAGCACCCAGTACGACAAGCTGACGCTCACCGCCGGTTCGACCACCCTGGCGACCTACTCCAACCTCAACAAGGCCACGGGGTACGTCCAGAAGACCATCGACCTGTCCTCGCTGGCGGGCTCGACGGTCAGCCTGAAGTTCACCGGGGTCGAGGACTCCTCGCTCCAGACCAGCTTCGTCATCGACGACACCGCCCTGACGACCGGCTGATCCGCACCTCCCCGCACGACAAGGGTCCCGCACACGGGGTGTGCGGGACCCTTCGCGTTCCCCGTCAGTTCAGCGGGTCCAGCGTGAGGTACGCCTGCTGCGGGTTGCCGTCGTTGACCAGCGACTCGTGGTTGCCGACGTCGTCGAAGGCGAAGGCGTACGCCTTGCCGTCGGCCATCTGGGCGTGGATGGCCTTCGCGTACTGGTTGGTGACCCCGTCCTGGTAGAAGCCGGCGTCGGAGCTGTCCGGCTGGTTGGGGTTGCTCAGCAGCGTGGAGCGGTTGTAACCGGCGCACAGAGTGCGGGAGATGGGGCCGCGCACCTGGTCGTTGGGCGCGTCCAGCAGCTTGTGGCAGCCGAAGATGCTGGCGGCGTCCGGCTTCTGGAAGCTGGTCACCACCGCGCCGGAGGAGTTGGTGAAGTTCATGACGTTGCCCGAGACCCGGCCGAAGTACTTGGTGTTCGGCTGGTCGGTGAACGGCGTCACGGTCAGGGTCTGCGAGGAGTACTTGGACCAGACCCGGTTGACGTAGTCGTCCATGACGTTGGCGGGAAGCGCCCCGGTCTCCACGCCGTACAGCGGGGAGAGGGCGCGCAGCACGGTGCCGTCCGAGCGGGTCTGCACGAGGCCCGACCAGCCCGACTTGCTGCGCAGCGAGTTCATGACGGCCGAGTAGCCGCCCGGCTTCAGGTGCCCGGTGGTGGCGACCTCACCGCTGCCGCGCTTCACACCGACCGCGTAGGGCGCCGAGAACATGTCGACCTGGGTGCTGTTGAGCCAGAGCCCGGCGTCGTTGAGCGTGTACTCGGACCAGCTGAACAGGATGTCCCGGTTGGGGTCCGAGGGGTTCTGCACGGCCGGCTGCACCAGGCCGCCGGTGGTGAGCCGGAAGTCCAGCTTGCGACCGTAGGAGAAGTAGATCCGGCCGGAGAACTTCGGTATCCGGATGGTCGTCGACTGGCCCGGACCGGGCCCGGCGATGGCCGCGTCCGGCGCCGGGGTCGGCGGATTGCCGCCGGCGGGCCAGGCGTGGAAGGTGCCGCCCGCGTCGGCCCAGCCCTGCCGCCCGGAGGACAGCTGGGTGCCGAGGTCGTAGATGTACACCGGCTCGGAGCGGCCCGAGTTGTTGGTGATCTGGAGCGGGATCGTGTCCGGCACCGCGGCACTGGCCTGGCCGGCGGCGCCGAACGTCAGCACCGAGCCGACCAGGGCCGCCGTGGCCGTGGCCGACAGCGCGGAACGAGCGATTCTTCGAGTCAACTCTCCACCTCCGTGTGGGGGTTCGGGGCGGCACGGATGCTGGTCCGTACCTTTTTGAGAGCGCTCTCAGAGTGCTTGTGTGTCACGGACGTGTCAATCAGTTGAACCGAACACGTTCCGTGACGTGAGCAGGCGTTCAGAAAGTGCGCCGCAGAAGGGAGTTGAGCGCCTTCCAGTGTCGCTCCTCGGCCGCCGCGTCGTAGGACGAGGTGTCCTTCTGGGTGTAGCCGTGCGGTGCGCCCTCGTAGACCTCGCTGGTGTGGCGCACCCCGGCGGCCGTCAGCGCGTCGTCCAGGCGGCGCATCTGCTCCTCGGGCATCGAGGCGTCCTGGTCGGCGTGGCCGAAGTAGAGCTCCGCCGTGATGCGGTCGGCGCCCAGGTGCGGGCTGTCCGGGTCCTCGGTGGCCAGGCTGCCGCCGTGGAACCCGGCGGCCGCCGCCACCCGCTCGGGATGCGTGGCCGCCGCGCGCAGCGCGAGCCGGGCGCCCATGCAGTACCCGGTCACCGCCACCGGGCCGGCCATGACCAGCGGGGACTCCTTCAGCCAGCCCAGGAACGCGTCCGCGTCCACCTCCGCCTGCTGGGGCGTGAGCGAGTGCACCAGCGGGCCGAGCCGCTCCCAGATCGTCGGGTCGGAGCCTGGGTCGATGAACTCGGGCAGTTCCACCACCGGCGCCGTGCCCTGCCGGTAGAAGACGTTGGGCACCAGCACCGTGTACCCCTCGGCGGCGAGCCGGTCGGCCATCCCCTTCAGCCAGGGCCGCAGCCCGGAGTCCTCTTCTACCAGGACGCGTA
>NZ_MUNH01000133.1:173-755 GCF_002154615.1 Streptomyces recifensis | reverse complement strand
GAGCGCACCTACGCGGGCCTTCCGGTCCTCGGCGGCGACCTCGTGGTGCACACCGCCAAGTCCGGCAAGGCCGAGGGCGTCACCAAGGCCACCAAGTCGGCCATCAAGGTGGCCTCGCTGAAGCCGCAGATCACCCCGGCCAAGGCGGAGAAGCAGGCCGTCGGCGTCGCGAAGACGCTCGGCTCCGCCAAGACCGCCGCGGACGGCGCCCGCAAGGTCATCTGGGCCGGCTCCGGCANNCCAGGACGACGGCACCCCGAACCAGCTCCACGTGATCACCGACGCCGCCACCGGCAAGAAGCTCTTCGAGTACCAGGGCGTCGAGAACGCGACCGGCAAGACGCTGTACTCCGGCACGGTCACCCTCAACTCCGTGCAGTCGGGCTCGACGTACCAGCTCACCGACAGCGCCCGGGGCAACCACAAGACCTACAACCTGGCCCGCAAGACGTCCGGCACCGGCACTCTGGTGTCCAGCACCACCAACGTCTTCGGCACCGGCACCGCCTCCAGCTCCTCCTCCGACCAGACCGCGGCCGCTGACGCCGCCTACGGCGCGGCGGAGACCTGGGACTTCTACAA
>NZ_MUNH01000133.1:0-164 GCF_002154615.1 Streptomyces recifensis | reverse complement strand
ATCAACGGCGACGGCACCCCGCTGCGCTACATGGACAAGCCCAGCAAGGACGGCGGCTCGGCGGACTACTGGTCCTCCTCGGTCGGCAGCAAGGACGTGCACTACTCGTCCGGTGTCGCCAACCACTTCTTCTACCTGCTGTCCGAGGGCAGCGGCGCGAAGAC
>NZ_MUNH01000132.1:0-17140 GCF_002154615.1 Streptomyces recifensis | reverse complement strand
TACGGCGGGCACGGCTCGGGACACTGAGCGGGCCCTCTCGGCGAGGCGCAGGGGCAGGGCCCGGTGGTCCGGGGAAGCGACCGCCGGGCCCTGCCGCTGTGTCCGGCGGGGCTCTGTACGGGCCTTCTACAGCTGTGTAGATAATGACGGTGGGCGGGGCCGGCCGGTCCCGCCCACCACCCCCGCTGGGAGGAACCGCCCCCGATGTTCGGCCTGAGTGAAGTCGCCCTGCTCCTCATCGTGTTGATCGTCCTCCTCGGCGTACGGAAGCTGCCCGGACTCGTCCGCTCGGCCGGCCAGGCCACCCGCATCTTCAAGAGCGAGGCCCGCGCCCTGCGCACCCAGGACGCCCCGCCCCCCACCGGTCCCGTCGTCGAGGGCACCGTCCTGCCCCGCGACGAACGGAGCTGAGCCGGCCCGACGGCGGCCTACGATCTACCCACGGCGGAAGGGGAAGGAGTGGGCGTGCACGACGAGCGGCGTAGCCGGCGACGGGGCCAGGGCGAGCTGGAGGGGCTGGTGCTCTCCGCCCTGAGTGAGGCCCGCACGCCCGCGTCCGCCGGGTGGGTGCAGGAACACCTCGGCGGCGGCCTCGCCTACACCACCGTCATCACCATCCTCACCCGCCTCCTGGCCAAGGGCGCCGTCACCCGGGAACGCGCAGGCCGTTCCTTCGTGTGGACCCCGGTCTCCGACCAGGCCGGCCTCGCCGCGCACCGGATGCGCAAGGTGCTGGACGGCGAGAGCGACCGCGAGGCGGTGCTGTCCCGCTTCGTCACCTCCCTCGAACCGGACGACGAACGGCTCCTGCGGCACCTGCTGGGCGAGTCGGGCCCGGACGGAGAAGGCTGAGAGATCGATGGGCGTGTTCGTCCTGCTGCCGCTGGTGCTCCCTCTGACGGCATGGCCGGTCGCCCGGCTGGCCGAACAACGGCTGCACCCCCGCGCCGCGACCTGGCTGCTCACCGCCACCGCCTGCGCGCTGGCCCTGTGCAGCACGCTCTGCCTGACCCTGCTCATGGTGGTCGGCACCGCCCAGCTCCCGGGCAATCCCCTGCCGGACGCCTGGTCGGACGACGAGGTGCGCGAGGCCGTCCCGTACGACGAGGTCGCGGGCCAGGCCGCGATTCCCGCCCTGCTCGCCGTGCTCGCGGGCTGCTCGCGCGTGCTCTGGCGGCATCTACGGGTACGAGGGCGCGCCGAGCGGAGCCTCGCGGGTCTGCCCCGGCGTACGGTCGCCGTGCTGACCGACCCGGAGCCCTACGCGTACGCCCTGCCCGGCCGCAACCGGGGGCGGGTGGTGGTGTCGACCGGCATGCTGACCCGGCTGGCCGCACGCGAGCGCCGGGCGCTGTTCGCGCACGAGAGGGCGCATCTCGCGGGCGGCCACCACCGCTTCCTGCTCCTGGTCCAACTGGCCGCGCGGGCCAACCCGTTCCTGCGTCCGCTGCGGACCGCCGTGTCGTACACCGTGGAGCGGTGGGCCGACGAGGAGGCGGCCGGCGTGGTGCGCAGCCGGCAGACGGTGGCCCGCGCCATCGGCAAGGCGGCGCTGGTCTCGCGGCCGCATCCCGTCCTGGCCGGGTTCGCGGCGCCGGGACCCGTACCGCGCCGGGTGGCCGCGCTGTTGGGGCCCGCGCCCGCCGTACACGTCTGGCCCTCGCTGTTCACCGCCGTGGGAGTGGCTGCCTGGACAGCCGCGGCCGGGACGATGATCTCGGCGCTGTCGTCGGCCAATTCGGCGGTGACGCTCTTCCTCGTGCTGAAGGCGGCCACCCCGCTCTAGAGGTGGCCGCCCCCGAGCCTCGGACGCGTGTCAGAGGTCGAACTCGTGCGGCGGCAGGTCGAGGGCGAAGCACGCCTCGCGGACCACCGCCTGCTCGTCCTTGTCGAAGTCGCCGTCCGCGCCGCCGATCACGATGCCGATCTGGATGACGGCACGCGCCTCGGCGGGCTTCTTCTTCGCCTTGGCGATCTCCTGGAGGACGCTGACCTTGCCGAAGTCGTAGTCGGCGGTCAGCTTGCCGAGGTTGTCCTCGAACCGGCGCTGGAGGTCCATCGCGTCGAAGTTCTGCAGCACCTCGTTGCCGGCGATGAGCTGGGCGACCCGCCGCCGCTCGGAGGGGTCCACCGTGCCGTCGGCCGCCGCCACCAGCGCGCACATCGCCATCGAGGCGTCACGGAAGGCGCCGCTCTTGAGGTCGTTCTTCCGCGCCACCAACTGCGTCTGCATGGTGGCGGCGGATTCCTTGATGCGGTCCCACAGGGCCATGAGTACTCCAGATCTCGAATCAGAAGGAGCCGCGCCGCTGCCCGGCTCCCAAGGGTCACTCGTCGGACTGAGGTTCCTCAGTCCTCTTCTTCGTCGTCATCGAAGAAGTCGCCCACCTCGTCCACGACTTCGGCCGCGACCATGCCGCCGACCACACCGACGGCCAGCCCGGCGGCACCCGCCGCGACGGCGGTGCCCATGCCCATGCCGGGACGTGAACCGTGGTGCGGCTCGGCGTGCACCGCTGCCGTGCGGCTCTCGAGCAGTTGCCGGAACCAGCCGTCGACCAGCGTGTTCCAGTCCACGCCGGTCACGTCGTGCGAGACGGTGAACCGGCCCAGCGCGTCATGCCCGCCGCCCAGGAAACCGCCCCGCTTGTCGGCCTCCACCACGACCTCCATGCCGCCGGGGTGGGCGAGGAAGGTCAGCTCGAACTCACCTGCTCCGTAGGCGTACTGCGGGGCCGGGGTCAGCTCGATCTCCTGGTAGAAGGGGAGTCGCTGACCCGTACCACCGATGCGGCCGTACTCCAGGTCGGCCGACCGGAAGCCGAAGCCCAGTTGGCCCAGCGCTTCCAGGACGGCCTCCTGAACCGGCAGCGGACGTACGGCCAGTGGGTCCAGGTCGCCCTTGTCCCGCGCTCCGGTGACCGCCAGCTCGGTCCGTACGCCCAGGGTGATGCCGAGCGGCTGCCCGTACAGCTCGGTGACCGGGGTCTCCCACGGCAGCGGCACGTCGAACCGCACCGCGCGCCGCTCGCCCTCACCGAGCCGGAACCCGCCGCCCACGGTGAGCCGTTCGAAGACGACCGAGCCCTCGCTCTCGCCGTCCTCGTGCTCGGCCTCCACCCGGGCGACCAGCTCCAGCGTGATGTGATCGACGTCGACCGCGGCGGATCCGCCGGCCAGGCGGACCTCCCCCGACAGCGTGCCGCCGGGCAGCACGGCACCGGGGTCCAGGACGGTGTCCACCGTGGGCCCTCCCACACCGAGCGAGCCGAGCAGCCTCTTGAACACCATGCGGAGTCCACTCCCCTTCCTGCTTCTACAAGTCTGTAGAAGCATAGGCGGGGTCCCGGGCCCCGGTCCACCAACGAGCCGGGGCGGTGCCGGCGTTCCAGCGGTCCGGGGCAGTCCGGTGTGGCGTCGGCCTCGTCAACGACCCCGACGCCGCCGAGGGCATCCTGGATCCTTCTGCCTCCAATTCTTTCGGCAGGCCATAACTCGCCTACGCCACAACAGAGTTGGAGCACGACTCTGGTCGCCCCGCACCCCCTGGGCTACCGTCGGTAACACCTGCCGACGGCGACCGTCAGCACCTCCTCCCTGCCTCGGCGGCCTTCGTTCGTCACGCCGGTACCCCTTTGACGAAAGGCAGCCATGGACCACCCCATCACTCCCACCGGGATCACCCGTCGCCGCGCCCTCACCGTCACCGGTGGGATGCTCGCCGGGGCAGCACTGGCCGGCCATGCCTTCCCGGCCTTCGCCGGGGAGTCGCAGGACGCGGACGCCATCGTCGTCGGGCACGGCCTCGCGGGGCTGGTCGTCACGGCCGAACTGGCCGCCGCCGGACGGAAGGTGCTGTTGCTGGACCAGGAACCGGAGGCGAGTCTCGGCGGGCAGGCGTTCTGGTCGTTCGGCGGGCTATTCTTCGTCGACTCCGAGGAGCAGCGGCTGATGGGCGTCAAGGACACCCGCGACCTCGCCTGGCAGGACTGGCTGGGCAGTGCCGGGTTCGACCGGGGCGTGGCCGACCCGGCGGGTCAGGACCACTGGGCCTACAAGTGGGCCGAGGCGTACGTCGACTTCGCGTCCGGGGAGAAGCGGTCCTGGCTCGCCGGGCTGGGTGTGCAGTGGTTCCCGATCGTCGGCTGGGCCGAGCGCGGCGGGGGCCTCGCGGACGGGCACGGCAACTCGGTACCGCGCTTCCATGTCACCTGGGGCACCGGTCCGGCCGTGGTCGAGCCGTTCGAGAAGAAGGTGCGGGCGGCGGTGGCGGCCGGGAAGGCCGGCTTCAGGTTCCGGCACCGCGTCGACGGCATCGTCACCACGGGCGGCGCCGTGACCGGCGTACGCGGTGCCGTCCTCGAACCCAGCGGTGCGGCCCGCGGCAAGCCCAGCTCCCGTACCGTGATCGGCGAGTTCGAGCTGCGCGCGCCGGTCGTGGTCGTCACCTCCGGCGGCATCGGCGCCAACCACGACCTCGTACGCCAGAACTGGCCCGCACGGCTCGGCACGCCGCCCAAGACCATGGTCACCGGAGTGCCCGCGCACGTGGACGGACGCATGCTCGCCATCACCGAGCGGGCGGGCGGCCGCATCGTCAACCCCGACCGGATGTGGCACTACACCGAGGGCCTGCGCAACTACGACCCGATCTGGCCCGGCCATGGCATCCGTATCCTGCCCGGACCCTCCTCCATGTGGTTCGACGCCACGGGCAAGCGCTTCGGCACCCCCGACATCCCCGGTTACGACACCCTGCACACCCTCGGCTCGATCACCGCGTCCGGCTACGACTACTCCTGGTTCGTGACCACCCAGAAGATCATCGCCAAGGAGTTCGCGCTCTCCGGCTCGGAGCAGAACCCTGATCTCACCAACAAGAACGTCTGGCAGCTCCTCTCCCGCATCTGGCAGACGCCCGAGCCGATCGAGAAGTTCAAGAAGAACGGCGCCGACTTCGTGGTCGCCACCACACTGTCCGAGCTGGTGGCCGGGATGAACAAGCTGACCGGCGACAACCTGATCGACCTGGCCCGGCTGAAGGCGCAGATCGAGGCGCGCGACCGGGAGATGGACAACCCCTACACCAAGGACGTCCAGGTCATGGGCATTCGCAACGCCCTCTCCTACATCGGGGACTCGCTCAGCCGGACCGCGCCCGCGCACAGGATCCTCGACCCGTCGGCCGGCCCGCTGATCGCCGTACGGCTCAACGTGCTCACCCGCAAGACCCTCGGCGGGCTCCAGACCGACCTCTCCGGGCGCGTGCTCGGCCCCTCGGGGGAGCCGGTGCCGGGGCTGTACGCGGCCGGGGAGGTCGCGGGCTTCGGCGGCGGAGGAGTGCACGGCTACCGCTCGCTGGAGGGCACCTTCCTCGGCGGCTGCCTCTTCTCCGGGCGCCAGGCGGGCCGGGCGGCGGCCGCGGCGACGGCGACCTGAGAGAGGGCCCGAGGCTGGCTGCGGGGGTCACCGGAATGGGTGAACATCTGTCGGTATCAGGCCCCCGTAAGCGCGGTTTTTGCGTGATCGCACGGACGGGACGGGACAAGAAGCGGCGATTTGGCGGCGACTCGGGGCATCCCCGACCATTGGGTCTGGCCCGGTGCTCCGGGAAGGCCGTTCACCTGGCCTTTCTCGAGAGCCAGGTCACCGCCCGTCCCCCCCTCTGTGCCGGTCACGGCCAGTTCCGCGAGAGGTACCCCCCATGCAGGTCACCGGGACCGCTCCGCCGCCGGCTCCGGCGACGGGCCCCCTCGGCGCCCCGGTCGAGGAACCGGTCGGCAACGGGACCAAGCACGCCCGCCGCTTCGGGCTGCCCGTCGCGACCGCCCTGGTCATGGGCAACATCATCGGCGGGGGCATCTTCCTGCTCCCCGCCTCCGTCGCCCCCTACGGCACGGTCAGCCTGGTCGCCCTCGGCGTCCTCACGGTGGGCGCCATCACGCTCGCCCTGGTCTTCGGCCGGCTCGCCCAGCGCGACCCACGCACCGGCGGCCCGTACGTCTACGCCCGCGAGGCGTTCGGCGACTTCGCCGGGTTCCTCGCGGCCTGGGCCTACTGGATCACCACCTGGGTGTCCAACGCCGCCCTCGCCGTCGCCGCCGTGGGCTACCTCGACGTACTCGTCCCGGTCAGCCACCACCGCTGGACCGCGTGCCTCGCGGCCCTGGTCATCCAGTGGCTCCCGGCCCTCGCCAACTTCGCGGGCACCCGCTGGGTGGGTGCCGTGCAGCTGGTCTCCACGGTGCTGAAGTTCGTACCGCTGCTGCTCGTGGCGGTCGGCGGGCTGTTCTTCTTCGACCCGGACAAGCTGGGTCCGTTCAACGCGGGCGGGGGCAGCCCGATCGGCGCGATCTCCGCGTCCGCCGCGCTGCTGCTGTACTCCTACCTCGGCGTGGAGTCCGCCGCCGTCAGCGCGGGCGAGGTCCGCGACGCCCGTCGCAACGTCGGCCGGGCCACCGTGATCGGCACCGCCGGCGCCGCGCTCGTCTACCTGCTCGGCACGGTCTCCGTCTTCGGCACCGTCGCCCACAACAGCCTGGTCAAGTCGACCGCGCCCTTCTCCGACGCCGTGAACGCCATGTTCGGCGGCACCTGGGGCGGCTGGGCCGTGGCGCTGGCCGCGCTGGTCTCGATGACCGGCTGCCTCAACGGCTGGACCCTGCTCAGCGCCCAGACCCCGTACGCCGCCGCGCGCGACGGGCTCTTCCCGGCCGCCTTCACCCGGCGCCGGCGCGGGGTGCCGACCGTGGGCGTCGGTGTGACGGTCGTCCTCTCCTCGCTGCTGACCGTCTACAACTTCATGGCGGGCTCGGCCCACGTCTTCGAGGTCCTGGTGCTGGTCACCACCTTCACCGCGACCGTGCCGTACCTGCTCGCCACGGCCGCGCAGCTGCACCACCTCGCCTCCGGCCGCCGCGACGAGGTCGACGGCCGCAGGCTGGTGCGGGACGCCGTGATCGCCGCCGTCGCCGCGGGCTTCTCCATCTGGCTGGTCGCGGGCGCGGGATACGCGGCGGTCTACCAGGGCGTGCTGTTCCTGTTCGTCGGCATCCTGGTCTACGCCGTGATGGCCGGACGGCGGCGCCGCGCCGAAGGCTGATCCACCTCCCCCGGGCCCGGCGGCCTGCCCCCAGGTGCCGCCGGGCTTCGGCGTACCCGCCGCCCGCACAAGCGGAGCACCTCCTACCGCTGGTGCGGGTGATCTTCGGCTGCGTACGGTGGCCCACCGAGGACCGGTCCCACGGGCAGGAGTGATCAGACGGTGCAGCCGACGTTCGTACTGGTGCACGGCGCCTTCGCCAATTCCTTCTGCTTCGCGCCGCTCCAGGCCGAGCTGGGCCTGCTCGGGCACCGCTCGGTCGCCGTCGACCTGCCCGGCCACGGCTTCGCCGCCACCTGGCCGCACGCCTACCAGGCACCGCAGGACCCCGAAGGACTCGCCGCCGCGCCCGGTGCGATGAAGGGCGTCACGCTCGCCGACAACGTGGCCCACCTGATCGGGGTGCTTGAGCGGGCCAAGGCGAACGGTCCGGTCCTGCTCGTCGCGCACAGCCGGGGCGGCATCACGGCCACCGCCGCCGCCAACGCGCGGCCGGACCTGATCGACCGGCTGGTGTACGTCTCGGCCTGGGCGCCGGTCGAGCTGGAGCCCGGCCAGTACTACGCGGAGCCGGAGATGGCGACGGCCGACCCGTCCTCGCTCGCCCTCGCCCTGGTCGGCGACCCGGCCGAACTGGGCCTGCTCCGCGTCAACTTCCGCACCGCGGACCCGGAAGCCCTCGCCGCGTTCAAGGCCGCCTTCCTCGCGGACGGCACCGACGACGAGTTCCTCGTCCTCCTCAGCACCTTCCAGCCCGACGAGAGCCTGGACACGGGCACCCCCGCCGACCGCGCCCGGGCGGAGACGTGGGGCCGCGTCCCGAGGACCTACGTCCGCCTGGCCGACGACGCGAGCCTGCCGCCCGCCCTCCAGGACCGGCTCATCCGCGAGGGCGACGCGCTGACCCCGGACAACCCCTACGACGTACGCACGCTGGCGGGCAGCCATCTGAAGTGGCTGGTCGACCCGGCACCGGCCGCACGCGTCCTCGGTGAACTCGCCGCTCTCACCGGCTGACCGGGGAAATGCCCCTTTGTGCCGACGACCCGGCCACCTCCGGTCGTCATGTCTGGACAAACCATTGACACCGGACCCGGCAGGGGCTTGTATCCCGTCCCGACGCAACAGCGCTCACCCTCCCCAGCACAGTGAGGTGCAGGACAGATGGACCGCTCTTCTCGCTCGCGCTCGCGCCGACTCGCTCCTGTCGTCGCGGTGGCCGCCGTCGCGGCCCTCACCCTCGCCGGCTGCTCCAGCGACTCCGGTGGGAAGAAGGCGGCGGAGGGCGGGTCGGGGGCACCGGCCGGCAAGGCCGGCACTCCCCGGATGACGGTCGCCCTGGTCACTCACCAGGCGCCCGGCGACACCTTCTGGGACATCGTCCGCAAGGGCGCCGAGGCCGCCGCCGCCAAGGACAACATCAAGCTCGTCTACTCCGCCGACCCCAGCGCCGGCACCCAGGCCAACTTTGTGCAGAACGCCGTCGACCAGAAGGTGGACGGCATCGCGCTCACCCTGGCCAAGCCCGGCGCGATGAAGGACGTCATCGCCAAGGCGAACCTGGCGAAGATACCCGTGGTGGGCCTGAACTCCGGGCTCAGCGACTGGAAGAAGCTCGGACTGCTCCAGTTCTTCGGGCAGGACGAGAGCGTGGCGGGCGAGGCGCTCGGCAAGAAGCTGAACGAGGTCGGCGCCAAGAGGATCGTCTGTGTGATCCACGAGCAGGGCAACGTCGGTCTGACCCAGCGCTGCGACGGAGTGAAGAAGACCTTCTCCGGCAAGACCGAGACGTTGTACGTCAACGGCACCGACCGGCCCTCCGTGCAGTCCACCATCACCGCCAAGCTGAAGCAGGACAGCTCCCTCGACCATGTCGTCACCCTCGGCGCCCCCTTCGCGCTGACCGCCGTGCAGTCCGTCGCCGACGCGGGCGGCAAGGCCAAGGTCGCCACCTTCGACCTCAACAAGGACCTCACCGGCGCCGTCAAGAAGGGCACCATCGAGTTCGCCGTCGACCAGCAGCCCTACCTCCAGGGCTACCTGGCCGTGGACTCGCTGTGGCTGTACAAGAACAACGGCAACTACAGCGGCGGCGGCGAGCAGCCGGTGCTCACCGGTCCGGCCTTCGTGGACAAGTCCAACGTGGACCGGGTCGCCGAGTTCGCGGCGAAGGGCACCCGCTGATGAGCACCGCCCAGCGGACGGAACCGGCCCCCGGGCCGCCCCCGCTGTCCGGCCCGCTGCGGGGCGCCGGGCGCCCGCTCGCGCTGCGGCTGGTGGCCCGGCCCGAAGTGGGAGTACTCCTGGGCGCGTTGGCGGTCATGGTGTTCTTCCTCGTCGCTGCGCCCACGCTGCGCCAGGGCGACTCGATGGCCACCGTGCTCTACCAGTGCTCCACCATCGGCCTGATGGCGCTGCCGGTCGCCCTGCTGATGATCGGCGGGGAGTTCGACCTGTCCTCCGGTGTCGCCGTCATCACCTCCGCGCTCACCGCGAGCATGCTCAGCTACCAACTGACGGTGAACGTCTGGACCGGCGTCCTCGTCTCCCTGGTCCTCTCCCTGGCCGTCGGCGCGTTCAACGGCTGGATGGTGGTGCGCACCGGGCTGCCCAGCTTCCTGGTCACCCTCGGCACCTTCCTGATCCTCCAGGGAGTCAACCTCGCGGTCACCAAGCTGGTGACCGGCAATGTCGCCACCGACGACATCAGCGACATGGACGGTTTCGGGCAGGCCAAGGCGGTCTTCGCCTCCTCGGTCGACATCGGTGGCGTGCAGGTGAAGATCACCGTCTTCTACTGGCTGGCCTTCGCCGCGCTCGCCACCTGGGTGCTGCTGCGCACCAGGTACGGCAACTGGATCTTCGCCGTCGGCGGCAGCAGGGAGAGCGCCCGCGCGGTCGGTGTCCGGGTCGACTTCACCAAGATCACGCTGTTCATGCTGGTGAGCTTCGGCGCGTGGTTCGTCGGGATGCACAACCTGTTCGCGTTCAACACGGTGCAGTCCGGCGAGGGCGTGGGCCAGGAGCTGATCTACATCGCGGCCGCGGTGATCGGCGGCTGTCTGCTCACCGGCGGCTCGGGCTCCGCGATCGGGCCCGTCTTCGGGGCCTTCATGTTCGGCATGGTCAACCAGGGCATCGTCTTCGCGGGCTGGAACCCCGACTGGTTCAAGGCGTTCCTCGGCGTGATGCTGCTCGGCGCCGTCCTGATCAATCTGTGGGTCCAGCGCACGGCGACCCGGAGGTGAGTGAGATGACCGACCAAAGCACGGCCCCGCTGGTGGAGTTGCGCGACGCGGGCAAGTCGTACGGCAATGTACGCGCCCTGCACGGCGTCGACCTGGCCGTGCACGCGGGCCGGGTCACCTGCGTGCTCGGGGACAACGGCGCGGGCAAGTCCACCCTGATCAAAATCATCTCGGGCCTGCACCGGCACACCGAGGGCGAATTCCTGGTGGACGGCGAGCCGGTGCGCTTCGACAGCCCGCGGGACGCCCTTGCCAAGGGCATCGCCGCCGTCTACCAGGACCTCGCCACCATCCCGCTGATGCCGGTCTGGCGGAACTTCTTCCTGGGCTCCGAACTCACCAAGGGACCCTGGCCGTTGCGCCGCCTGGACATCGCCCGGATGAAGGAGATCGCCGACCGCGAACTCCGGGAGATGGGCATCGCCCTGGACGACCTGGAACAGCCCATCGGCACCCTCTCCGGCGGCCAGCGGCAGTGCGTGGCCATCGCCCGCGCCGTTCACTTCGGCGCCCGCGTGCTGATCCTGGACGAGCCGACCGCCGCGCTCGGCGTCAAGCAGTCCGGGGTGGTCCTCAAGTACATCGCCGCCGCCCGCGACCGGGGTCTCGGCGTCGTCTTCATCACCCACAACCCCCACCACGCCTACATGGTGGGCGACCACTTCAGCGTCCTGCGCCTCGGCACGCTCGAACTCAGCGCGGCACGGGGGGACGTCACGCTGGAGGACCTGACCAACCACATGGCGGGCGGCGCGGAACTCGCGGCGCTCAGACACGAGCTGGCACAGGTGCGGGGGGTGGACGTGGCGGAGCTGCCGTGACGTCGGCTCATGGGTGGATGAGCGCCTTGAGGACCCGGCGCTCGGCCATGGCCCGGTAGGCGTCGGGCGCCTGATCCAGGGTGAACCGGCAGTCGAAGACACGGCCGGGGTCGATCGTGCCGTCCAGGACGTCGGGCAGCAGGTGCTCGATGTAGGCGCGGGCGGGGCTCGCTCCGCCGGTCAGGGTGATGTTGCGCCGGAACTCCGCCCGCCCGAGGGGTCCTTGCTCGTACTGGGGTACGCCGAGGCGGCTGATCACGCCGCCGTCCAGGACCGCACCGAGGGCGGTGTCCAGGGCCTCACGGGTGCCGACGGCCTCGATCACCTTGCCGACTTTGCCGGTGAGGTCGCGGATGCGGGCGACACCCTCCGCGCCGCGCTCGGCGACGACGTCGGTCGCGCCGAACTGCTCGCCCAGGTCGGTACGTTGGCTGTGACGGCCGGCGAGGACGATCCGTTCGGCGCCCAGCCGCCTCACGGCGATCACCGCGCAGAGCCCGACCGCGCCGTCCCCGACGACCAGCACCGTGTCACCGCGTCCGACGCCCGCGGTGACCGCGCCGTGGTGTCCGGTGGTCATCACGTCCGACAGGGTCAGCAGCGAGGGCACCAGGGCGGAGTCGGCGGCCACGGGCAGCTTCACCAGGGTGCCGTCCGCCCAGGGGACACGGACCGCTTCGCCCTGGCCTCCGTCGACGCCGTCGAAGCCGTACCGGCCGCCGTCGCGGCACGAGATGTGCAGGCCCCTGGCGCAGTAGCCGCAGGTGTT
This sequence comes from Streptomyces recifensis, assembly GCF_002154615.1. NCBI lineage: Bacteria > Bacillati > Actinomycetota > Actinomycetes > Kitasatosporales > Streptomycetaceae > Streptomyces > Streptomyces recifensis. Next base: position 5,200 of record NZ_MUNH01000132.1, on the reverse strand, counting down.
GTCGCAATAGGTGAAGGGGGCGACGACCAGGTCGCCCGCCTTCAGCCCGGTCACCTCCGCGCCGGTCTCCTCGACCACACCGAGGAACTCGTGGCCCATGGGGCGACCGGTGTCGGCGGCGGGCATCGAGCCGTACGGCCACAGGTCGCTGCCGCACACGCACGAGGCGACCGTCCGGACCACGGCGTCGGTGGGCTTGGCGATCTTCGGGTCGGGCCGGTCCTCGACGCGGACGTCTCCGGCTCCGTACATCACTGCTGCACGCATGAGTGCTCCTGGGGAGAGGGGACTCCACCTTCGCCCGGTCGCCGTCCGGGTGGCAGGGCGGGATCTTCGGGGGTAATGACAGGGCCCCCCTCGTGCGCGCCGTGCCGGGGGAGACTGGGGGAATGGCATCAGACAGCGAGAGCGCCGAACTGGGCCGCTTCCTGCGCGCCCGCCGCACCCGGACCAGCCCCCGGCAGGTCGGCCTGACCGTCGGCCCCGGCATCCGCCGCACCCCCGGCCTGCGCCGCGAGGAACTGGCCACGCTCGCCGGCATCAGCATCGACTACTACGTGCGCCTGGAACGCGGCAAGGAGACCCGGCCCAGTCCCGCCGTGCTCGACTCGCTGGCGCGTGCCCTGCGCCTGGGCGACCAGGAGCACCACCACCTGCGCGAACTCGCCGCCCGTGCCGCCCGATACACCCCCGAGCCGCCGCCCGCACCCAGCCGCACGGTACGCCCGCACCTGAGGCTGCTGCTCGAATCGCTGCGCCCGTACCCGGCCTACGTGATCAGTCGCAGCATGGACCTGCTCGCCTGGAACCCCGGCGGCCTCGCCCTCTACGCGGGCATCGCCGACTGGCCCGCCACGCAGCGCAACCTCGCCCGCTACTTCTTCCTGCACCCCGCGTCCCGCGACCTCTTCACCGACTGGGAGCAGCAGATCGCCGGCTGCGTCTCCCGCCTGCGTGCCGTCGCCGGAACCGCCCCGGACGCCCCCGATCTCACCCGGCTCGTCGGTGAACTCCTGCTCAAGAGCCCGGAGTTCGCCGGCCTGTGGGAGCGCTACGAGGTCACCAGGCGCAAACCCGCCACCAAGACGTTCCACCACCCCCAGGTCGGCACGGTCACCCTCACCTCCCAGGTCCTGCACGTCGACGCCATCCCCGGCCAGCGCATCGGCGTCTACACCGCCGAGCCCGGCACCCCCGAACACGACGCGCTCCTCCTGCTCGACTTGACCGCGCCCCGACGCGCGCATGCCTCGTCATGACGGTCGGCACCGAAGAGACCCGGCTGATCGTCATCCGGGGCAACAGCGCCTCGGGCAAGTCCTCGATCGCGGCCGGGCTCCGCCAACGGTTCGGCCGCAACCTCGCCGTCGTCGGCCAGGACAACCTCCGCCGCGACGTACTCCGCGAGCGGGACCGCCCCGGCGCCGCCAACATCGGCCTGATCGGCCTGACGGCCCGCTACGCGCTGGACGCCGGGTTCCACACGGTCGTCGAGGGCATCCTCTACGCCGACCGCTACGCCGCGATGCTGACGGACCTCGTACGCGAGCACCGGGGCGTCTCCCGCTGCTACTACCTGGACGTGCCGCTCACCGAGACCTTCGCCCGGCACGCGACGAAGGCCGACGCGGCCTGTCTGTCCCAGGTCACCGACGACCACCTGCGCGACTGGTACCGGGAGCGGGACCTGCTCCCCGGCGGACTCGAGACCGTCATCGACGCGAGCAGTGCCCTGGCGGAGTCGGTGACGCGGATCATGCGCGAATCGGGGCTGGACCGGATACCGCCGGTCGACCGCTGAGGCCTCGACTCCGCCGTCGTACACCGCGCCCGAGCCCTCAGCCGGTGCGGACCTCCGCCAGGGTCACCGGCCGGTGCTCGCGCAGCGAAAGCGTGCACGCCTCCGCGATCCAGCCCGCCTCCAGCGCCTCCTCGACGGTGCACGGGGAGGGCCGCGCACCGGCCACCACCTCGGTGAACGCGGTGAGTTCGGCGCGGTAGGCGTCGGTGAAGCGGTCCATGAAGAAGTCGTGCGGGGTGCCCGAGGGGAAGGTGACGCCGGGCTCCGCCGAGCGGATCGGCAGCCGGTCGTCCAGACCCACGGCCAGGGAGTCCGCGAACCCGAGAAGCTCCATGCGCACATCGTGACCCCGCGCGTTGTGGCGGGAGTTGGAGACCACCGCGATCGTGCCGTCGTCCAGCGTGAGGACCGCGCTCGTGGTGTCGGCGTCGCCCGCCTCCCCGATGTACGCGGCCCCCCGGTTGCCGCCGACCGCGTACACCTCGCTCACCTCGCGGCCGGTCACCCAGCGGATCATGTCGAAATCGTGCACGGAGCAGTCGCGGAAGATGCCACCGGACGCGGCGACGTACGCGGCGGGCGGCGGCGCCGGGTCCAGTGTGGTGGAGCGCACCGTGTGCAGTCTGCCCAGTTCCCCGGAGCGGACAGCGGCGCGGGCGGCCATGAAGCCGGCGTCGAAACGGCGGTTGAAGCCGATCTGGATCGGGACCCCGCTGTCCCGCACGGAGTCCAGCACCGCCACGCCCTCGGCGATGGTGCGGGCCACCGGCTTCTCGCAGAAGACCGGCACGCCCGCCGCGACCCCGGCCCGGATCAGCGCCGGGTGGGCGTCGGTGGCGGCCGCGATCACCAGCCCGTCCACCCCGGCCGCGAGCAGCGCCTCGGGGGAGTCCGTCACCTGGGCCCCGTACCGTTCGGCGGCCGCCTTCGCCGCGTCCGCGACCGGGTCGGCGACGACGAGGGAGGTGACGGCGTCCAGCGCGGACAGGGTCGCGGCGTGGAAGGCGCCGATGCGGCCGAGGCCGAGAATTCCGATACGCATGTGCTCGAGTGCTCCTCGCGTGTGCTGGGACAGGGGCCGCGCTTCAGCTCACCGGCAGGTCGACCCACCCCCGGCTCCCGGCCGACACCGCCATCGCGTCCAGCACACCGGCCGCGCGCACCGCGTCCGCGAGCGTGGCGCCGTACGGCTTGTTCTCCGCGACCGAGCGGAGGAAGCGGTACGCCTCGACGACCTTGAGGTCGTCGTACCCCATCGCGTTGGCCGCTCCGGGCTGGAACGCGGCGAACTCGCCGTCCCCCGGGCCGACGTACACCGTGCTCACGGGCTGGTCCTGGTACGAGCCGCCCCGGCTGACGCGGAGTTCGTTCATCCGGCGGAAGTCCCAGGACACCGCGCCCTCGGTGCCGTGGACTTCGAAGCCGTAGTTGTTCTGCTCGCCCACCGACACCCGGCACGCCTCCAGCACGCCACGGGCGCCCGAAGCGAAGCGCAGCAGACAGCTCACGTAGTCCTCGTTCTCCACCGGACCCCGCTCGCCGCCCGCCGCGAGGGTGTGCCCGGCGGTCGCGCCGGTGGGCCGCGAGCGCTCCGGGACGAACACCGCCGTGTCGGCGGCCAGCGACGCGATGTCCCCGAGCAGGAAGTACGCGAGGTCGGCGCCGTGCGAGGCAAGGTCGCCCAGCACCCCGCTGCCGCCCCGACTCCGCTCGTACCGCCAGGTCAGGGCGCCGTCGGGGTGCGCGGCATAGTCGCTGAGCAGCCGGACGCGGGCGTGGGTGATCCGGCCGAGTCCGCCGGAGGCGATCAGCTCGCGGGCGGACTCCACGGCGGGCGCGTTGCGGTAGTTGAACCCGACCGCGGCCTGGACACCGGCCGCGGCGACCGCGTCCGCGACCGCGCGGGCGTCCGCGCCGCTCAGCCCGACCGGCTTCTCGATCCAGAGGTGCTTGCCCGCCTCCGCCATGGCGACGCCGATCTCGCGGTGCAGGAAGTTGGGCGCCGTGACGCTGACGGCGCGTACGCGGGGGTCGGCGGCGACCTCGCGCCAGTCGCGGGTGGCGGTGGCGAAGCCGTACTGCGCGGCCGCCTCCTCCGCGCGACCCGGCACCTCCTCGGCGACCGTCACCAGCTCGGGGCGCAGGGGGAGCCGGGGGTAGTGGTGCGGGAGGCGGGCGTACGCCCGCGTGTGCACCCGGCCCATCCAGCCGAAACCGACGACGGCGACACCCAGCGCATTCACGATGACAGCCCTTCCCGGGACCGGATCCACCTTTGCCGGGCCCACCTTTGTGCGGACAAATACCGGGTGTCAACCCCGGTGCGCGGCCCCGGCCGGTGCCCACCGGCGTGCGGGGCCGCGGGGAGCGGGTGATCGTGGGAGGCATGGCTGCTGACCCGACGGCGCAGACCGGCGCACCCCGGCCGCGGCGCGACACCCGCGAATCCGTCCTGTTCGGCGGGGTGTACGGCGCCGTCCTGGCCAGCTCCCTGGTCGCCGCACTCACCCAGCACGGGCACAGCTCGGCGGCCAGCCGGCGCTACGACGCGCTGTGGGTGCTGGTCACCGCCTTCGCCTCCGCCTTCGCCCACGGCTACGCCCACCACATCGCCGAACGCGGCCCCCGGCGCCGGGGCGAGGTGCTGCGCGCCCTCCGGGACGAGTGGCCGCTCGTGGTGGCCGTCCTGCCGACCGTGTTCCTGCTGGCCGGGGCGGGGTGGGGGTGGTGGCCACCCGGGGAGGTCGAGTACCCCGCCCTCTACCTCAACATCGCCATCCTCTTCACCCTCGGCGTCCTCACCGCCCGCTGGGCCTCCCGCCGCTGGCCCTCCGCCCTCCTCATCGGCCTCGCCGACGCCCTCCTCGGCTTCGTCGTCGTCATCGCCAACGCCCTCATCAAGTGACCGGGCACCGGCGCGGGTGCGGTAGGGTTGACCTGCGTGATCACGCGGAACACTCCGCCGGATCACCTCGGGACGTGGCGCAGCTTGGTAGCGCACTTGACTGGGGGTCAAGGGGTCGCAGGTTCAAATCCTGTCGTCCCGACTTTACGAAGTCGCTGGTGAGGGCCGGTTACGGAGAAATCCGCAACCGGCCCTCGGCCGTTCTCCGGGACCGGTTCGCCCTTGAGGCGGGCGGCAGGCGGCGGTCAGGTCAGACCGACGACGGCGGTGACGCTCTTTCCGGTCCCGGCTGCCTCGACGCTGACGCTCCGGGCGAGCGCGGTCACTATCTCCAGGCCGTGCTGTCCGACGCGCGCCGGGTCGGGCGCGCGCACCGCCGGCGCGCTCGGACTGCCGTCCCGCACCTCTATCCGCAGCGTCCCGTCGAACACGCTCAGCCGCAGCAGCGCCGGACCGGGCGCGTGTCTGAGGGCGTTGGTGACCAGCTCGCTCAC
>NZ_MUNH01000131.1:0-21833 GCF_002154615.1 Streptomyces recifensis | reverse complement strand
CCCGGCCGCCAGCAGCGCGGCCCCGGCGAGCGTGCCCGCCTCGGGGAAGAAGGTGCCGGTCAGGAAGGACGCCAGGGCCGGTCCCAGCATGAAGCACAGCTCGTCGGCGGCCTGCTCGAAGGAGTTCGCGGTGTGCCGGGCTTCGGGATCGTCCCGCAGCAGATGGGCCCAGCGGGCGCGGGACAGCCCGCCGACGTTGGGCGTGGCCGCCCAGGAGGCGTACGCGGCGAACAGCGTCCAGTCGGGAGCGTCGTACCGCACGCACAGCAGCAGGGCCAGGGCGCCGAGCACCGCCACCAGGGTCGCGGGCCGGGTCACTCTGGCCTGTCCGTGACGGTCGACCAGCCGGGCCAGCCAGGGGCCCGCGAGCCCGCTCGCCACCAGCCCGGTCGCGCTCACCGCACCGGCCAGGGCGTACGAGCCGCGCGCACCGGCGATCATCACCACCGCGCTCACCCCGGCCATGCCCACCGGGAGGCGGGCGAGCAGGTTGCCGGCGGTGAAGGCGAGGGCGCCGGGGCGGGCGAAGAGACGGCGGTAGGCGGGTGCGGTCTGCGTGGACATACCGCTCACGCTCTCCCGTGCCGCGGACGCCGGTCCAACACCTGTTCCGCCCCGATTCACGCGTCCGCGTTGTAGGTTCGCCGGCATGCCTCCCGCGATCGACCCCCGGCTGCTGCGCGCCTTCGTGGCCGTCGCCGAGGAACTGCACTTCACCCGCGCCGCCGCCCGGCTCTACGTCGCCCAGCAGGCGCTCAGCCGGGACGTACGGCGGCTCGAACGGGAGCTGGGTGCCGAGCTGTTCGTCCGTACCACCCGGCAGGTGACGCTCACCGCGGACGGCGAGCGGCTGCTGCCGCACGCCCGGCGGGTGCTCGCCGCCCAGGACGACCTCCTCGCCGCCTTCGGCACCGCCCGCCCGCTGCTGGTCGACGTCAACTCCGAAGGCCCCCTCACCGCCCACCGGGTGCTGCTGCGGGCCCGTGAACTGGCGACCGGCTGCGAGCTGTTGGCCCGCTACGAGCGCGGGCTCACCGGAGCGGCGGCCGCCCTGCTCGCCGGGCGGCTGGACGTCTCCTTCGGCCGCTACGCCGGTCTCGACCCGGCGCTGCGCTCCGGCCTCGCCCAACAGCCCGTGCGCTACGAGCAGATGGCGGTCCTGCTGCCCGAGGACCACTCGCTGGCCGCGCTGCCCGAGGTGCCGCTCGGGGCGCTCGCCGGGGAGACGGTGTACGCCGGCGCGGGCAACCCCGGCACGCGGGAGTGGACCGAACTGGCGCGTCAGCTCTTCGAGGGACGCGGCATCCGGCTCGCGCCACCCCATCCGGTGGTTCTCGGCGCCGAGGAGTTCGCCCGGGTGATGGCGGCGAGCCGGATGCCGGTGCTCGCGGTGGTGGATTTTCCGGCCATGTCCGGCGCGGTGTTGCGGCCGCTGGTCGATCCGGTTCCGCTTTCGCCCGTCTCGCTGGTGTGGCGGAAGGGGCTGGTCCATCCCGCGCTGGAGGCACTGAAGGCGGCGGCGGCCGAGCTGGCGCGCACCGAAAGGTGGCTTTCGCCGCCCGGTGACCGATGGATTCCGGCCACCGATTCCGAGGTGATGAGCCGCCCGTTCTGACACTCCGAGCACACGCGAACTCACCTTGCGCTACATTCGGGGGCCCGAGCACTGGGGTAGAGGGGGGCGCTCGGACCGGGTGGGGGCCTGGTCCGGCCGGCGCGTGCTCGGGTTCGCCGGCGCACCCCGGAACAGTCCCGTGGGGGGATGCGCGCACATGGAACAGTGGCGGGAAGAACGCCGACCGGAATGGCCCGACGTGGCCTCGGCGGCACGAGACATGCAGGTGACAGGGGGTTCGACCCAGGCTTTTCCGGAAACCGGAACCGTCTCGGAAGCCAACCTGGCGCCATCGCGCGGGGACCGGCCGGGCGGTGGACGCGCCGCGTTCCCACGCGTCGTACGCCCGTCCGACGCGGGAATGTTCGCCGCGACGGAGATACTCCGGGGCGGCCCGGCCGCCCTCGCCGGGGCCGACGCGACAGCCCTGCTCCCGCGCTCCGGCATCCCGCGCGCGGCGGCCGAGTTCCGCCCCTCCGGTGACGTGTCCGGTACCGAGCGGACGGCGCTGCTGCCCACCCGGTCCGCCGCGGGGGCCCACGATCCGCACGAGGTGACCGTCCAGCTCGACTCCGTCCAGGCCGAGGGCCCGGAGTCCGCCGACGCCTCGGACCGCCCGGTGTTCGTGGACGAGTCCGGCCGCCGCAGCCGTACCTTCCGCCGTCTCGGCCTGCTGGTCGCGGGGCTCTGCGCGGGGTACGCCGTCGTCATCGGCGTCACGCTGCTCTCCGGCAGTTCCGACGCGCCCTGGCTGCCGGTGCCGCAGAAGGAGGACAAGCCCGCGAGCCGCGTCGACTCCTCACCCGTGCCCAGCGCCTCGGCCCCGGCCGCGCCCGCGGGCGGCGGCCCCGCCGGCACCGGGAGCGCCACGGAACCGACGGCGCCGGGCGCCGCGCCGGCCACCGTCGCCGCCGTCCCCGTACCGGGACGGCGAGGCCCGGCCGCCACCGGCACCACGGCGGCCCGGCCGCCCGCCGCCACGAGCCCGACGCCCCGGCGGTCCGCGCCGCCCGCGCCCGGCGGGGGAAGCCCGAAGCCGACGGCCACCGCGACCGCGTCCGCCGAGGCGTCCCCGGTGCCGAGCACCGCCGCGCCCAGCCCGGCCGCCACCGAGTCCCCGGCAGGCGCCGGCGGCCCGCAGCCCCAGGGCTCGGCCGGCCGTCCCGCCGCGTCCTGACACCGGAAGAACCTCCGATGACTCCGCGAACCGCCCGCCGGTCGCTGCCCCGGCGCCGCCGGCTCCCGCTGCGCCCGGTGCTGGCCTTCCTGTTCCTGCTCGCCACGCTCGCCATGCTCATGTTGCGCGGCTACGTCCACAACGAGATCCTCGCCGACCACCGCGTGAGGCCCGAGGCACCCGGCGGCCACGTACCCGCCGAGGTCACCGAGGGCGGTCCCGTCATCGACACCCGAGGAGCGCGCACCGACAGCCTCCGGGTGCCCGAGCGGCGCATCGTGCTGACCTTCGACGACGGGCCGGACCCCGCCTGGACGCCCCGGGTCCTGGACGCGCTCAAGCGGAACCACGCGCGGGCCACGTTCTTCGTGACCGGCACGATGACCTCCCGCCATCCCGAGCTGGTCCGGCGCATGGTCGCCGAGGGGCACGAGGTCGGCCTGCACACCTTCAACCACCCCGACCTCTCCTACCAGTCCCGGCGAAGGGTCGACTGGGAGCTGTCCCAGGGACAGCTGGCCCTCGCGGGCGCGGCCGGCATCCGCAGCTCGCTGTTCCGGCCCCCCTACTCCTCCTTCGCCTCCGCGATGGACGACCGGTCCTGGCCGGTGGCCGAGTACATCGGCGGGCGGGGCTACCTCGTCGTGCTCAACGACCGGGACAGCGAGGACTGGCGCAGACCGGGGGTCGAGGAGATCATCCGCCGGGCCACGCCCGCCGAGGGCAGGGGCGCGGTCGTCCTGATGCACGACTCCGGCGGCGACCGGAGCCAGACCGTCCAGGCGATCGACACCCTGTTGCCCCGGCTCCAGGCCGAGGGCTACCGCTTCCAGACCCTCACCCAGGCGCTCGACGCGCCGAGCGCCGACACCCCTGTCACCGGGGTCGGGCTGTGGACCGGCAAGGCGTGGATCGCGCTGGTCAAGGCGGCCGACGGCATCACCACCGCGCTCGTCGTGGGCCTCGCCGTCATCGGCGTCCTGGTCTTCGGCCGGTTCGGGCTGATGCTGCTGCTGTCCGCCACGCACGCCCGCCGCACCCGCCGCCGCGGCTTCCGCTGGGGCCCGGAGCCGGTCACCGAACCGGCGACCGTGCTGGTCCCCGCCTACAACGAGGCCAAGTGCATCGAGAACACCGTGCGGTCCCTGGTCGGCGGGGAGCACCCGGTGGAGGTCGTCGTGGTCGACGACGGCTCCTCCGACGGCACCGCCCGCATCGTGGAGGGGCTCGCGCTGCCCGGCGTCCGGGTGGTCCGGCAGCACAACGCGGGCAAGCCCGCCGCCCTCAACCGGGGCCTGGCGAACGCCAGTCACGACCTGATCGTGATGATGGACGGCGACACGGTCTTCGAGCCGTCCACCGTCCGCGAGCTGGTGCAGCCCTTCGCCGACCCGCGCGTCGGCGCCGTCGCGGGCAACGCCAAGGTCGGCAACAAGGACACCCTCATCGGCGCCTGGCAGCACATCGAGTACGTGATGGGCTTCAACCTGGACCGCCGGATGTACGACGTGCTGCGCTGCATGCCCACCATCCCCGGCGCAGTCGGCGCGTTCCGCCGTACCGCGCTGGAGCGGGTCGGCGGGATGAGCGACGACACCCTCGCCGAGGACACCGACATCACCATGGCCCTGCACCGCGACGGCTGGCGGGTGGTCTACGCGGAGAAGGCCCGCGCCTGGACCGAGGCCCCGGAGTCCGTAAGGCAGCTGTGGTCCCAGCGCTACCGCTGGTCCTACGGCACCATGCAGGCCATCTGGAAACACCGCCGGGCCCTGCTGGAACGCGGGCCGTCCGGACGGTTCGGCCGGGTCGGACTGCCGCTGGTCTCGCTGTTCATGGTGGTCGCCCCCCTGCTGGCCCCGCTGATCGACCTCTTCCTCGTCTACGGCCTGGTCTTCGGCCCGACCGGCAGGACGATCGCGTCCTGGTTCGCCGTCCTGGCCGTCCAGGCGGTCTGCGCGGCCTACGCCTTCGCGCTGGACCGGGAGCGGCTCACCCCGCTGATCTCCCTGCCGCTCCAGCAACTCCTGTACCGCCAGCTCATGTACGTCGTGCTGCTCCAGTCCTGGATCACGGCACTCACCGGCGGCCGGCTGCGCTGGCAGAAGCTCCGCCGCAAGGGCGGGGTGTCGGCCCCGGTCCCCGCCGAAGGAGCGCTGCGATGACGACGGCCCTCACTCCCGAGGTGGCTCCGGAGCCGGTACGGCGTCGTGCCCCGGTCCGGGACCGCTACTTCGACCTGCTCCGCGCGGTCGCCCTGTTCCGGGTCGTCTTCTACCACCTCATGGGCTGGGCCTGGCTGCCCGTGGTCTTCCCGTCCATGGGCGTGATGTTCGCCCTCGCCGGCAATCTGATGGCCCGCTCCCTGAAGCGCCCGCCCGTGGACGTCGTGCGCGGCCGACTGCGCCGACTGCTGCCTCCACTCTGGCTGTTGGGGGCGCTCGGGGTGTCCGGCATGGTGCTCCAGGGGTGGCGTCCGGACGCCGAGGGGCACCCCGCCTGGTGGTTCGCCCACCTCGGCTTCTGGGTGCTGCCGCTGAGCGATCCGCCGTACGCGGGCACGCTGCCCGGCGTCCACGGGGTGCTCGGCCCGGACTGGGCGGCCGAGCTGGCCGGACCGCTCTGGTACCTCCGCGCCTATCTGTGGTTCGTACTGCTCTCCCCGCTCCTGCTGGCCGCGCTGAAGGCGATCCCGTGGACCACCGTGCTGGCCCCGGTCGCGCTGGCCGCCGCCTTCGAGTTCGGCCACCTCCAGCTCCCCGGCGAGCGCATCCCGTCGGCGCTGACCGACTTCAGCACCTTCGGCGCCTGCTGGATCCTCGGCATGGCCCACCAGCAGGGGGTCCTGAGGCGCATCCCGCGCTACGTGGTGCCGTCCGTCGCCCCGGCCGTCGCCGGGCTCGGCCTCTGGTACGCGCTCACGCACGGCTTCCGGCAGGGGCACGACCTGGACGACATCCCGTTCGCCCAGTCCCTCTGGTCGCTGGCCACCGTGCTGCTCCTGCTCCACATCAGCCCGGCCTGGAGCGAGTGGCCGCGCCTGCTGCGCCCCTTCGACCGCCTGGTCACCCTGCTCAACTCCCGCGCCGTGACCATCTATCTCTGGCACAACCTCTGCATCCTGGTCGCCTCCACCCTCTGGGACCAGCTCTGGCGCTACGACGTCCTCGACGAGAAGTGCCCCTGGCTCCTGGAGAGCCCCTGGCCCGTCCTCGCCCTCACCTGGGTTCTGATCGGCGGCTGCGTCGTGACCTTCGGCTGGGCGGAGGACCTGGCGGCGAAGCGGAAGCCCCAGCTCTGGCCGGACGGGCGCCCGCGCCAGGCCAGCCGTCACCGCGCGGCCTGACCCGGCCGGGGCACGGGGGGTTCCGGCCGCAGGCCGGGAGGCGCACTGTGGAGGGGAGCGAGAAGACGCCCTCCTGCCCAGGCGGTGACGCAGCGCATGGCACTCGGTACGCCCCGATTCGACGCCGGGCGAGGTTGCCTGGACCTGCTGGCCACCGCGCACCCCGGGGAACGGATCGGTACGGCGGGGGAGTTGGCGGCCTGGGTGCTCGGGGCCGGGCTGGTGCCGGCGGGGACTTTGCTGGGGCAGGTGGACGGGGGATGGGTCACGCGGTTCCTGGACCTGCGGTGGCACACCGAGAGGTCGATACGGGCCTCCCTCGCCCCCGCCGACTCCCTGGACCGGATCAACCGCACCGCACGCGCCGCCGCGCCCCCCGCCGTCCGGGCCGTCGCCCAGCAGAACGGGCCGCTCGTCAGGGAGCTGGCCGAGGTGCCCACGGCCGCCGCCCTCCTCTCCCTCCTCGCGCGCGACGCCATCGACCTCCTCACCGACCCCCTCGCCCGGGCGGCCGTGCGTGAATGCGCGGGGGAGGGATGCCCGTTGCTGTATCTCGACACCTCGCGCGGGCGCCGCAGGCGATGGTGCTCCAGTGAGGTGTGCGGGAACCGCGAGCGGGTCGCCCGGCACCGCAGGCGGGTCGCGCTCGCGCGGTCCTGAACGTCCGGGTACGGTCCAAGTGCCGGAAAGACACATTCACTTGAACCGTGTGATTTGGGCAACACGGGGTTTGCCTGACCGTAAGTCAGGGCAGCCCGCGCCCACTTGACGCCGTGTCGGAAATGTAAAGATCGCGCGGTGAGAATGTGCGCGCATGTCCCGCTCGTCACACCCTCCTTGAGAAAAACACCACCTCACCTTGAACAACCGCGCCTCCCGCCCCGTACGAAGGGGCGAGCGACCGACGGGGGCAAGCCCCGGACACCGGAGGTGGGCGTGCGCAAGGATGCGGCCGTGGCCAATGAACGTGGATCGAGGGCCCGACATCGCATGTCCTCGCAGCCCTCACAGTCGTCGGAACCCGACGAGGAGTTGATGCGTGCCCTGTACCGGGAGCACGCCGGACCGCTCCTCGCCTATGTCCTCCGGCTGGTCGCCGGTGACCGCCAGCGCGCCGAGGACGTCGTACAGGAAACGCTCATCCGTGCCTGGAAGAACGCCGGTCAGCTCAATCGGGCGACCGGTTCGGTACGCCCCTGGCTGGTGACGGTCGCCCGGCGCATCGTCATCGACGGCCACCGCAGCCGGCAGGCCCGGCCGCAGGAGGTCGATCCGTCGCCGCTGGAGGTCATCCCCGCGGAGGACGAGATCGACAAGGCGCTGTGGCTGATGACGCTGACGGACGCGCTCGACGACCTGACCCCGGCCCACCGGGAGGTGCTCGTCGAGACCTATTTCAAGGGGCGTACCGTCAACGAGGCGGCCCAGACCCTCGGCATACCCAGCGGCACAGTCCGCTCACGGGTGTTCTACGCCCTGCGATCGATGAAGCTGGCGCTGGAGGAGCGGGGGGTGACGGCGTGATGAGCGTGTACGGGGGAATGCGAGGATTCGGCGCGGGGAGTACGGGTATGTCTGGCCCCATGCAGGGATCTCCGGTGCCGAACGAGCACGAGACCGTCGGCGCCTACGCCCTCGGGATTCTCGACGACACCGAGGCGACCGCGTTCGAGACGCACCTCGCAGGCTGCGAGTGGTGCGCCCAGCAACTGGACGAACTCGCGGGGATGGAGCCCATGCTGGCCGCCCTCGCCGACCTGCCGGGCACCGGCAGCACCCCGGTCATCGGGGAGTCGCTGTCCGCGCGGCCCACTCCCAGACTGGTCGAGAAGCTGGTCGACGAGGTCGCCGAGCGGCGCGCGAGCAAGCGGCGCCGCGGCTTCTACCTGGTCGCCGCCGCGGCCGCGCTGATCATCGGCGGCCCGGTGGCCGTGATGTCCGTCAGCGGCGGTGGCACGAGTCAGACGGCGACCCCGCTGGCCGCCTCCGCCAAGGACCACTTCGACCAGTTGCCCACCAAGGTCACCGGCACGGACGCCGGCACCGGTGTCTCCGCGACCGTCGCCCTGCAGGGCAAGGCGTGGGGCACCGACGCGGTGCTGCGCCTGGGCGGGGTCAAGGGCGAGCTGAAGTGCTCCCTGATCGCGGTGGGCAAGAACGGCGAGCGGCAGACGCTCGGCTCCTGGAGCGTGCCCAAGGACGGCTACGGCCTCCCGGACGCCAAGACCGAGCAGGCCCGCAACCCCCTGTTCATCGGGGGCGGCACCGCCCTCCAGCCCGGCGAGATCGACCACTTCGACGTCATGACCCTGGACGGCAAGAAGCTGGTCCAAGTGGACGCCTAGTGGCTGCTGGAATCACGCCCGCGTAGCTTTGCCGGGTCCTCTTCGCGTACGGTTGACGGCTGCCCAGCACGTCAGAAGGGGGCCCGGTGGCCGCTCAGGTTCAGCAGTCCGCGGTCGGCTCGGTTAACGGCGCGAACGACTCCGTACGGGACCGAGAGATCAGCGTCGAACAGGAACACCTGGACCGGGTGTACCGGCGGCTCGAGGAGAAGATCCACGAGGCCGAGTTCCTGATGCACGACGCGGCGCAGCGCGGCCACGTGGGGACGCCGGGCGCGCTGGCCGAGCGGGACGCGCAGGTCTTCCGGGCCGGCATCCATCTCAACCGGCTCAACAACGAGTTCGAGGACTTCCTCTTCGGCCGGGTCGACCTGCTCCAGGGCAAGGACGGCAAGAAGGGCCCGGACGGCGCGTACACCGCCGTCGAGCCCGCCGAGGGGGCCGTACGCCCCGACAACACCGCCGACATCGCCGAGACCCTGCACATCGGGCGGATCGGCGTCCTGGACGAGGACTACTCGCCGCTGGTCATCGACTGGCGGGCGCCGGCCGCCGCGCCCTTCTACCGCTCCACCCCCGTCGACCCCGGCCGGGTCGTGCGGCGCCGGGTCATCCGCTCCAAGGGCCGCCGCGTCCTCGGGGTCGAGGACGACCTGATGCGCCCCGAGCTGAAGGCCACCCTGGACGGCGAGGAGCTGCCCGTCATCGGCGACGGCGCGCTGATGGCCGCCCTCGGCCAGGCGCGCGGGCACACCATGCGGGACATCGTCTCCTCGATCCAGGCCGAGCAGGACCGGGTCATCCGCGCCCCCGCCGCCTCCGTCACCTACGTGGAGGGCGGCCCCGGCACCGGCAAGACCGCCGTCGCCCTGCACCGCGCGGCCTATCTGCTCTACCAGGACCGCAGACGCTACGCGGGCGGCATCCTGATCGTCTCGCCGACCCCGCTGCTGGTGGCCTACACCGAGGGCGTGCTGCCCTCCCTCGGCGAGGAGGGCCAGGTCGCCATCCGCGCGATCGGTTCGCTCGTCGACGGTGTCGAGGCCACGCTCCACGACTCCCCGGCCGTCGCCCGCGCCAAGGGCTCGTACCGGATGCTGAAGGTGCTGCGCCGGGCCGCACGCGGTGCCCTCGAACTGGGCACGGAGGGCGACGCCCTGCCCGACCGGCTCCGTGTCGTCGCCTTCGGCCGCCGCCTGGAACTGGAGGCCCGGGAACTGGAGTCCGTGCGCCGCACCGCGCTCGGCGGCACCGCTCCCGTCAACCTGCTCCGCCCCCGTGCCCGCAAGCTGCTGCTGGACGCCCTGTGGGCCAGGTCCGGCGCCGCCTCCCGGCACACCGACCCGGAGCTGGCCGCCGAGCTGCGCGCCTCCTTCGACGACGACGTGGCCGACGAGGACTCCTTCATCGCCTTCCTCGACGCCTGGTGGCCCGAGCTGACCCCCAAGGGCGTCCTCGCCGCCATGGCCGACGAGAGGCGGCTCGGCCGCTGGGCCCGCCGGGTGCTCAACCCCGGCGAGGTCCGCAAGGTCGCCCGCGCGCTGAAGCGGGACGGCTTCTCCGTGCACGACATCGCCATGCTGGACGAACTCCAGGCGATCCTCGGCGCCCCGGCCCGCCCCCGCAAGAAGCGCGAACTGGACCCGCTGGACCAGCTCACCGGCCTGGAGGAGCTGATGCCGGTGCGCGAGGAGACCCAGCGCGAGCGGGCCGAGCGGCTCGCCCAGGAGCGCACCGAGTACGCGCACGTCATCGTGGACGAGGCGCAGGACCTCACCCCGATGCAGTGGCGCATGGTCGGCCGCCGGGGCCGGCACGCCACCTGGACGGTCGTGGGCGACCCCGCCCAGTCCTCCTGGTCCGACCCGGACGAGGCGGCCGAGGCCCGCGACGAGGCCCTGGGCTCCAGACCCCGGCGCCGCTTCGAGCTGACGGTCAACTACCGCAACCCCGCCGAGATCGCGGAGCTGGCCGCGAAGGTGCTCGCCCTCGCCATGCCCGGCTCCGAGTCCCCCCGCGCCGTACGCTCCACCGGCGTCCAGCCGCGCTTCGAGGTCGCCGGGGACTCCCTGGCCGCCACCGTCCGCGCGGAGGCCGAGCGGCTGCTCTCCCTGGTCGACGGCACCGTGGGCGTCGTCGTCGCCATGAACCGGCGCGAGGAGGCCCGCCGCTGGCTCGCCGGGCTCGGGGACCGCGTGGTCGCCCTCGGCAGCCTTGAGGCCAAGGGCCTGGAGTACGACGCGACCGTGGTCGTCTCCCCGGCCGAGATCGCCGACGAGTCCCCGGCCGGCCTGCGCGTGCTCTACGTCGCCCTCACCCGTGCGACCCAGCAGCTCACCGTGGTCTCCGGCGACCGCGACGAGCCGGACGCGGCCCGTGTCCCGGACCTGCTGCGGGACTGAACGGGGACTGTTTTCGACAACCCCGCGCACGGGGGAATGCCCCTCGGGGTGCGTTTGTTAGCCTTGTCGTGACACCGGCCCGATCCAAGCCCCCGGGCCCAACCTTCGTCGCTACGAGCGACCACTTGCCGCGAGGCGAGCATGGCGGGTCGGTGTCATGAGTGTGAGCGAGAGGCCCGCGTCCCTGTGACGTGGGCCTCTCGTCTTGGGTGACGGCCCGAGAACACAACGTCCGCAATCGGAGCCGACTACCACGTACTCGGCGGTAGGTGCGACGATCGGACGGCACAACACGCGACACGGTGAAAGCAGAGGAAGTCGGCCATGGCAACGGCGCCCAGCGTCTCCTACTCGATGACGGTCCGGTTGGAGGTGCCCGCGAGCGGAACGGCCGTATCGCAGCTCACCACCGCCGTCGAGTCCTCCGGAGGCTCGGTCACCGGCCTCGACGTCACCGCCTCCGGGCACGAAAAGCTCCGGATCGACGTCACCATCGCGGCCAGCTCCACCGCGCACGCCGACGAGATCGTCGAAGAGCTGCGGAACATCGAGGGCGTCACGCTCGGCAAGGTCTCCGACCGTACGTTCCTTATGCACCTCGGCGGCAAGATCGAGATGCAGTCCAAGCACCCCATCCGCAACCGTGACGACCTCTCCATGGTCTACACGCCCGGTGTGGCCCGCGTCTGCATGGCCATCGCGGAGAACCCCGAGGACGCCCGGCGCCTGACCATCAAGCGGAACTCCGTTGCGGTCGTGACGGACGGTTCCGCGGTGCTCGGCCTCGGCAACATCGGCCCCAAGGCCGCGCTGCCGGTCATGGAGGGCAAGGCGGCCCTGTTCAAGCGGTTCGCCGGCATCGACGCCTGGCCGCTGTGCCTGGACACCCAGGACACCGACGCGATCGTGGAGATCGTCAAGGCCATCGCCCCCGGCTTCGCGGGCATCAACCTGGAGGACATCTCGGCGCCCCGCTGCTTCGAGATCGAGGCCCGGCTGCGCGAGGCCCTGGACATCCCGGTCTTCCACGACGACCAGCACGGCACCGCCATCGTCGTGCTCGCCGCGCTGACCAACGCGCTGCGCGTCACCGGCCGTTCGATGGAGTCCATCCGGGTCGTCATGTCCGGCGCCGGAGCGGCCGGTACGGCCATCCTGAAGCTGCTGCTGGCCGCGGGCGTCAAGAACGCCGTCGTCGCCGACATCCACGGCGTGGTGCACGCCGGCCGCGAGGACCTGGTGGACGCCCCCGCCGACTCCCCGCTGCGCTGGATCGCGGACAACACCAACCCCGAGGGTCTCACCGGCACTCTCAAGGAGGCCGTGCGCGGCGCCGACGTCTTCATCGGCGTCTCTGCCCCGAACGTCCTGGACGGCACCGACGTGGCCGCCATGGCGGACGGCGCGATCGTCTTCGCACTGGCGAACCCGGACCCCGAGGTCGACCCCGCCGTGGCCCGGCAGACGGCCGCCGTGGTGGCCACCGGCCGCTCGGACTTCCCCAACCAGATCAACAACGTGCTGGTCTTCCCCGGTGTCTTCCGCGGCCTGCTGGACGCCCAGTCCCGCACCGTCAACACCGAGATGATGCTCGCCGCCGCGCAGGCCCTCGCCAACGTGGTGACCGAGGACGAGCTGAACCCGAACTACATCGTCCCCAGCGTCTTCAACGACAAGGTCGCGGGCGCGGTGGCCGGGGCCGTCCGGGAGGCCGCCAAGGCGGCCGGAGCGACGTCCTAGCAGCCCTTGCCGTAGGGTCGGGGAGGTTGTGGGACCGACGCGGCCTCCCCTACGGCGAGTCGTCGGTTCCCTGGTCGTGACGCCCTCTAGGGTGTCGGCGGGGCAGGCGCTTTTCCTGTGACTCCCCAGGGTGGTCTCATGACTCCTACGGGTGCCGGATTGGCTTTCCCGCCGCAGGTAGGGGCAGGATGCGTCTCTGGGCGCGAGCGCATCGGCATCGATCTCACCTCACGCCTCATCGGCAAGAAGAACACGGGAGTAAGAACATGAACCGCAGTGAGCTGGTGGCCGCGCTGGCCGACCGCGCCGAGGTGACCCGCAAGGACGCCGACGCCGTGCTGGCCGCGTTCGCCGAGGTCGTCGGCGACATCGTCTCCAAGGGCGACGAGAAGGTCACCATCCCCGGCTTCCTGACCTTCGAGCGCACCCACCGTGCCGCTCGTACCGCGCGCAACCCGCAGACCGGTGAGCCCATCAACATCCCGGCCGGCTACAGCGTGAAGGTCTCCGCGGGCTCGAAGCTCAAGGAAGCCGCCAAGGGCAAGTAAGCACTCCGCTCGGGGCACCGGGCGACTGGGCGGCGTCGTGATCTGCGGGCCGCCCGTGGCTTGCCGCGCAGTTCCCCGCGCCCCTCACGGGGCACGCTCCAGTGGGCGAAGTCGAAATGGGCGGCCCCCCTGTCACCAGGGGGGCCGCCCATTTGCGTGTGCGGTACCCGTCAGCCGAGCGCCTTGCCGGGGAGCTCGACCTTCGCGCCCAGTTCCACGAGCTTCTCCATGAAGTTCTCGTAGCCGCGGTTGATCAGGTCGATGCCGTGGACGCGCGAGGTGCCCTCGGCGGCGAGGGCCGCGATCAGGTACGAGAAGCCGCCGCGCAGGTCGGGGATGACCAGGTCGGCGCCCTGCAGCTTGGTCGGGCCGGAGACGACCGCCGAGTGCAGGAAGTTCCGCGCGCCGAAGCGGCAGTCCGAGCCGCCCAGGCACTCGCGGTAGAGCTGGATGTGCGCGCCCATCTGGTTCAGCGCCGAGGTGAAGCCGAGCCGGGACTCGTACACCGTCTCGTGGACGATGGACAGGCCCGTGGCCTGGGTGAGGGCCACCACCAGCGGCTGCTGCCAGTCGGTCTGGAAGCCGGGGTGCACGTCCGTCTCGAGCGCGATGGACTTGAGCTGGCCGCCCGGGTGCCAGAAGCGGATGCCCTCGTCGTCGATCTCGAAGGCGCCGCCGACCTTGCGGTAGGTGTTCAGGAACGTCATCATCGAGCGCTGCTGGGCGCCCCGGACGTAGATGTTGCCGCCGGTCGCGAGCGCCGCGGACGCCCAGGAGGCCGCCTCCAGGCGGTCCGGGAGGGCGCGGTGGTTGTAGCCGCCCAGCGAGTCCACACCGGTGATGCGGATCGTCCGGTCGGTGTCCATGGCGATGATCGCGCCCATCTTCTGCAGCACGCAGATGAGGTCCTCGATCTCGGGCTCCACGGCCGCGTTGGACAGCTCGGTGACACCCTCGGCCAGCACGGCCGTCAGCAGCACCTGCTCGGTGGCGCCCACCGACGGGTACGGCAGCTCGATCTTCGTGCCGCGCAGCCGCTGCGGGGCCTCCAGGTACTGGCCGTCCGCCCGCTTCTCGATGGTCGCGCCGAACTGGCGCAGCACGTCGAAGTGGAAGTCGATCGGCCGGCCGCCGATGTCGCAGCCGCCGAGACCCGGGATGAAGGCGTGGCCCAGGCGGTGCAGCAGCGGGCCGCAGAACAGGATCGGGATACGGCTGGAACCCGCGTGGGCGTCGATGTCGGCGACGTTCGCGCTCTCGACGTAGGTCGGGTCCAGGATCAGCTCGCCCGGCTCCTCGCCCGGCCGCACCGTCACGCCGTGCAACTGGAGCAGGCCGCGCACGACCCGCACGTCTCGGATGTCCGGGACGTTGCGCAGGCGGCTGGGCGCGCTGCCCAGCAGGGCGGCGACCATGGCCTTCGGCACGAGGTTCTTCGCACCGCGGACACGGATCTCGCCCTCCAGCGGGGTTCCGCCGTGGACAAGCAGGACATCGTCGTTGACGGTCATGAATCTCGCGTTCCGATGAGTCGGGCAGGGGTCGGCCGATCACTTTGCGCAGGGGCCGGAGAGACAGGGTAATCGCCGATCACCCTTCGTCCGTAAGCCCGAGTACCCGCCAGCCGTGTCACAACACGAACCGTTTCCCCGCAGGCACGTCGGGTCACCGGACCGCCGCGCGTTCGTACGGGCGTGCTCCCTGTTCATGCCCCTTGCGGCCCCCACGCGGGCGCAAGATGCGGGATCATGTCTGGCATGACCGAGGTGTCCTCGCTCACAGGGCGGCTGCTCGTGGCAACCCCCGCTCTGGCGGACCCGAACTTCGACCGCGCGGTGGTGCTTCTCCTCGACCACGACGAGGAGGGCTCCCTGGGCGTGGTCCTCAACCGCCCCACCCCGGTGGACGTACAGGACGTGCTGGCCGGCTGGGCGGCCCTGGCGGGCGAGCCCGGCGTGGTCTTCCAGGGCGGCCCCGTCTCGCTGGACTCCGCGCTCGGCGTCGCCGTGATCCCCGGCAGCGGGGAGGGGGAGAACGCGGTCCCGCTCGGCTGGCGCCGGGTGCACGGCGCGATCGGTCTGGTCGACCTGGAGACTCCGCCCGAGCTGGTCGCCTCCGCCCTCGGCGCGCTGCGCATCTTCGCCGGGTACGCGGGCTGGGGGCCGGGCCAGCTCCAGGACGAGCTGGACCAGGGCGCCTGGTACGTGGTCGAGTCCGAGCCCGGTGACATCTCCTCCCCGGAGCCCGAACGGCTCTGGCGCGAGGTGCTGCGACGGCAGCGCGGAGACCTGGCGATGGTGGCCACGTATCCGGACGACCCTTCGCTCAACTGATGCCCGTGAGCTTCAGTACCCTTGGCGGTATGAGCACTCTTGAGCCCGAGCGCGGGACTGGTACGGGGACCCTCGTCGAGCCGACGCCGCAGGTGTCCCACGGCGACGGCGACCATGAGCGCTTCGCCCACTACGTCCAGAAGGACAAGATCATGGCGAGCGCCCTGGACGGCACCCCCGTCGTGGCGCTGTGCGGCAAGGTCTGGGTGCCGGGCCGCGACCCGAAGAAGTACCCCGTCTGCCCCATGTGCAAAGAGATCTACGAGTCCATGAGCAGCGGTGGCGACAAGGGCGGGGACAAGGACAAGAAGTAACCCGTCCTGCCCCACCCCGCTCCCTCGCGGATTGCCTCCGGCGCCCTTCTCCCGCGTTTTTCGCGCGTGTTTCACCGGGCGCCGGGGCAACGTCCCCCTGATACGGATTCCGGGCTGTGCGCCGAGGTATTGCGGGGGCTGAAGTGACCGGTGGGATTACCGAGGTGATTCCGGCGCCCGTAGAGGCGTACGGGGGGCCGGGCGAGGGATTCGCGCTCGGTCCCCGCACCGGTCTGACCGCCGTGGGGGAGGACGCCGAGGGCACCGCGCGCTGGCTGCGCGCCACCCTGGGCGCGGCCACCGGCTTTCCCCTGACCCCGGCCGACCGCGCCGGCGAGAACACCGTACGGCTCACCGTCGACCCGCGTCTCACCGCGGAACTCGGCGCCGAGGGCTACCGGCTCGACGTCACGCCCACCGGCGCCGACCTGCGCGGGGGCGGTCCGGCCGGGCTGTTCTGGGGCGCCCAGACGCTCCGGCAACTGCTCGGCCCCGACGCCTTCCGGCGCGCCCCGCTGCCCGGCCGTACCTGGCGGCTGCCGCCGGTGCGGATCAGCGACACGCCCCGCTTCGGCTGGCGCGGCCTGCTGCTCGACGTGGCCCGCCACTTCATGCCCAAGGAAGGCGTGCTGCGCTATCTCGATCTGCTGGCCGCGCACAAACTCAACGTCCTGCACCTGCACCTGACGGACGATCAGGGCTGGCGCATCGAGATCGAGCGCCACCCCCGGCTCACCGAGATCGGCTCCTGGCGCGCGCGGACCAAATTCGGCCATCGCTCGTCCTCCCTCTGGGAGGAGAAACCGCACGGCGGTCACTACACCCGGGACGACATCCGGGAGATCGTGTCCTACGCCGCCGAACGGCATATCACCGTCGTCCCGGAAATCGATCTTCCCGGGCACTCCCAGGCCGCCATCGCCGCCTACCCGGAACTCGGCAACACCGACGCCGTCGACACCACCGCCGTCACCGTCCGGGACGACTGGGGGATCTCCCCGTACGTGCTCGCCCCCACCGAGGCCGTCCTCGAGTTCTACGAGGGCGTGCTGGAGGAGGTGCTGGCGCTCTTCCCGTCGCCCTTCGTGCACCTCGGCGGCGACGAGTGCCCGCCCGGCCAGTGGCGGAAGTCGGCCACCGCGAAGGCCCGCGCCGCAGAACTCGGGCTCACGGACGTGGACGGGCTGCGCTCCTGGTTCGCCGGCCACTTCGGCGCCTGGCTGGCCGCGCGCGGGCGCCGGATGATCGGCTGGGACGAGATCCTCGACGGCCCGCTCCCGCCCGGCGCCGCCGTCTCCTCCTGGCGCGGGCACCGGGGGGGCCGGATCGCCGCGCGGGCCGGGCACGACGTGGTCATGTGCCCCGAGCAGCACGTGTACCTCGACCACCGGCAGGCGCCCGGCGAGGACGAACCGGTACCCGTCGGCTACGTCCGCACCCTGGCCGACGTCTACCGGTTCGAGCCGGTACCGGACGGTCTCACCGCCGAGGAGGCCCGCCATGTGCTGGGCGCCCAGGCCAATGTGTGGACCGAGGTGACCGAGGACGTCGGACGCGTGGACTACCAGGTCTTCCCCCGGCTCGCCGCCTTCGCCGAGGTCGCCTGGAGTCCGCTGCCCGCGCCCGGCGAGCGGGACCTCGCGGACTTCGAGCGCCGGATGGGCACCCACTACCGGCGACTGGACGCCCTCGGCGTCGCCTACCGCCCGCCCGGCGGCCCCCACCCGTGGCAGCGGCGCCCCGACGTGCCCGGCCGGCCCTTCGCCGGACCGCCCGTCGAGCCGGAGCCCCCGGCTCCCGTGGGCTCGAACGCCCGCCCGGGCGCGTAACGGGAGAACCGTCCGTGACATCACCGAAGAGGGTCAATCGGACCCACCCGAAGATGCCGGTGTAAACGGGACCATCCGCCCGATGGAGTGGGTCAACACCCCTTGGCCGACCCGCGCGTCCGAGCCTTGCGAAGATGTGCCAGAGTTGCCACGTCCGCCCTGTCAGCACGTACCGTACGGCAGCACAGGCGCGACCAGGTGGGGCAGCGGGAAGGGGCAGCCGGTTTGACCACGCACGCACCGCAGGCGGCACAGGCCGTCACGCTGCCCACGACGCTGGACGAGGCGGTGGCGGCCCTGACCGCCATGCCCGCCGCGGTCCCCGTCGCCGGCGGCACCGACCTCATGGCGGCCGTCAACTCCGGGCAGCTCAGGCCCGCCGCGCTGGTCGGCCTCGGCCGGATCAGCGAGATCCGCGGCTGGCAGTACCAGGACGGCCACGCGCTGCTCGGCGCCGGCCTCACCCACGCCCGCATGGGCCGGCCCGACTTCGCCGCGCTGATCCCGGCGCTCGCCGCCGCCGCGCGCGCCGCCGGACCGCCGCACATCCGCAACGCGGGCACCCTCGGCGGCAACATCGCCTCCGCCGCGCCCACCGGCGACGCGCTGCCGGTGCTGGCCGCGCTGGAGGCGACGCTGATCGTCGCCGGACCGGACGGCGCCCGCCGCGAGGTCCCCGTCTCGCACCTGCTGGCCGGGGTCGAGATGCTCCGCGGCGGCGAACTCATCGGCTACGTCCGGGTTCCGCTGCTGCACGCCCCCCAGGTCTTCCTCAAGGCCACCGGACGCACCGGGCCCGGCCGCTCGGTCGCCTCCGTCGCCCTCGTCCTCGACCCCGCCCGGCGCGGAGTGCGGTGCGCGGTGGGCGCCATAGCGCCGATGCCGCTGCGCCCGCTGGACGCCGAGCAGTGGGTCGCGCAGCTCATCGACTGGGACAACGACCGCGTCCTCGTCCCCGAAGCCCTGCAGGCGTTCGGCGAGTACGTCGCCGCGGCCTGCATCCCCGACCCGGTGCCGGAGCCGGACGGCACGGTCGTCCCGCTGCCGCCCGCGGTACTGCACCTGCGGCGCACCGTCGCCGCGCTGGCACGACGAGCACTGGGGAGGGCGCTGTCGTGACCGACGACCAGCGCGGACACGAGGACGACACGCCCCAGGGCGGCGGCCGCTGGAACCCGCTGCCCCAGGGCGAGTACGACGACGGCGCGACCGCCTTCGTGCAGCTCCCCGAGGGCGGCATCGACGCCCTGCTGGCCGGTGACAGCCCGCTGGCCGCGCCGGGCCACGGCTATGTGCCGCCCCGGATAACGACCCCGCCCGAGGGCGAGCACGCGTGGGGCGCCCAGGAGCAGTGGCCCGCGCAGGACACCGTCCCGGCCCAGCAGCCGCACGGAGACGACCGGTTCACCTACCAGCCCGAGGCGCAGGGGCACTGGGCTCCCGAGGAGACCGCCGCCGCGCCCGGCCACGACGTCACCGGGCAGTGGTCCGTGCCGGTCGCCGGGGGCGACCTGCCCGACGAGTCCGGCGAGTTCACCACCTCCGCGCTGGCCGAGCAGTGGGGCGCCGCCCCGCCCGTCCTCCCCGGTGGCGCGGCCGCGCCCTGGGTCACGGACACGATCGGCGGGGCGTGGGGGCCGCAGGATCCCGCCGCGCCCGGGGCCGTTGAGGAGCCCGGGGCGCCCGAAGGCGTGGAGGAGCCCGCGCCTGTCGCGGAGGCCGAGGGACCCGCCGAACCGGAGGAGTCCGCCAAGGACGACGAGAGCCCCGCCGAGGCCCCTGAAGGCGCCTCTGACGGCCCGTCGGACGAGGACGCGGCCCCGGCGCCCGAGGCGGCTCCCGAGGCCGTGGAGGAGCCCCTCACGGCCGAGCCGGCGGACGTCGCCGAGGAGGCCGCCGAGGCCGAGGAACCGCCACCCCCGCCCCAGGACGAACACCCCCTCGCCTCCTACGTGCTGCGCGTCAACGGCGCCGACCGGCCCGTCACCGGGGCCTGGATCGGCGAGTCCCTGCTCTACGTGCTGCGCGAGCGCCTCGGCCTCGCGGGCGCCAAGGACGGCTGCTCGCAGGGCGAGTGCGGGGCGTGCAACGTCCAGGTCGACGGACGGCTCGTGGCCTCCTGCCTGGTCCCGGCGGTCACCGCCGCGGGCAGCGAGGTCCGTACCGTCGAGGGCCTGGCGAGCGGCGGCCAGCCCTCCGACGTCCAGCGGGCGCTCGCCCGGTGCGGCGCCGTGCAGTGCGGCTTCTGCGTACCCGGCATCGCCATGACCCTGCACGACCTGCTGGAGGGCAACCCCGCCCCCACCGAGCTGGAGACCCGTCAGGCGCTCTGCGGCAACCTCTGCCGGTGCTCCGGCTACCGGGGCGTGCTCGACGCCGTCCGTGACGTCGTCGCCGAGCGCGAGGCCGGGCTCGGCGCCGACGCCGAGCCGGACGACGGCACCGCGCGCATCCCGCACCAGGCGGGCCCCGGTTCCGGCGGCGTGCACCCCTCGGCGTTCGAAGCACCCGGTGCCTTCGGCGCCCCGCAGGACCACCCGCACGACCCGTACCACGGCCAGGACGGAGGCCAGGCGTGAGCGACGAAGCCGCCACCGCGACCACGGCGGCGGAAGCCCCCGCGGCCGAGCCGCTGCCGCACGGCTTGGGCGCCTCCCTGCCCCACGCCGACGCCCGCGCCAAGACCGAGGGCACCTTCCCCTACGCGGCCGATCTGTGGGCCGAGGGCCTGCTGTGGGCCGCCGTGCTGCGCTCCCCGCACGCGCACGCGCGCATCGTCTCCATCGACACCACGCACGCGCGCGCCATGCCCGGAGTACGGGCCGTCGTCACCCACGAGGACGTGCCCGGCACCTCCCGGCACGGCCGCGGCACCCCGGACCGGCCGGTGTTCGCCTCCGAGGTGGTCCGCCACCACGGCGAGCCCATCGCCGCCGTCGCCGCCGACCACCCCGACACCGCGCGGATGGCCGCCGCCGCCGTCATCGTCGAGTACGAGCCTCTGGACCCGGTCACCGACCCCGAGCGCGCCTTCGAGGCCGAGCCGCTGCACCCGGACGGCAACCTGATCCGGCACATCCCGCTGCGCCACGGCGACCCCGACGCGGCCGGCGAGATCGTCGTGGAGGGCCTGTACCGCATCGGCCGCCAGGACCCCGCGCCCATCGGCGCCGAGGCCGGGCTCGCCGTACCGCGCCCGGACGGCGGGGTGGAGCTGTACCTCGCCTCCACCGACCCGCACAGCGACCGCAACACCGCCGCCGCCTGCTTCGGGCTGCCTCCCGACCGCGTGAAGATCGTGGTCACCGGCGTGCCCGGCGCCACCGCCGACCGCGAGGACCAGGGCTTCCAACTGCCGCTCGGTCTGCTCGCCTTGCGCACCGGCTGCCCGGTGAAGCTCACCGCCAGCCGCGAGGAGTCCTTCCTCGGGCACGCCCACCGCCACCCCACCCTGCTGCGCTACCGCCACCACGCGGACGCCGAGGGCAGACTCGTCAAGGTCGAGGCGCAGATCCTGCTGGACGCGGGCGCCTACGCCGACACCTCCGCCGACGCCCTGGCCGCCGCGGTCTCCTTCGCGTGCGGCCCCTATGTCGTCCCGAACGCCTTCATCGAGGGCTGGGCCGTACGCACCAACAACCCGCCCTCCGGCCATGTGCGCGGCGAGGGCGCGATGCAGGTGTGCGCCGCCTACGAGGCGCAGATGGACAAGCTCGCCAAGAAGCTGGGCCTGGACCCGGCCGACGTACGCCTGCGCAACGTCCTGGCCACCGGTGACGTGCTCCCCATCGGCCAGACCGTGACCTGCCCGGCCCCGGTCGCCGAACTCCTCACCGCCGTAAGGGACTACCCGCTGCCGGCACTGCCCAAGGACGGCCCGGAGGAGGACTGGCTGCTGCCCGGCGGTCCCGAGGGCGCGGGCGAGCCGGGTGCGGTGCGCCGGGGCGTCGGCTACGGCCTCGGCATGGTGCACATGCTCGGCGCGGAGGGCACAGACGAGGTGTCCACCGCGACCGTACGCGTCCACGACGGCGTCGCCACCGTGCTGTGCGCGGCCGTGGAGTCCGGGCAGGGGTTCACCACGCTGGCCCGGCAAATCGTGCAGGAGACGCTCGGCATCGACGAGGTCCACGTGGCGCCGGTCGACACCGACCAGCCCCCGGCCGGCCCCGGCTGCCGGGGCC
>NZ_MUNH01000130.1:0-13313 GCF_002154615.1 Streptomyces recifensis | reverse complement strand
GCCCCCGCTCGCTCAACCGCCCCCGCTCCCGGCCGATATGGGGGTTCGCCCCCATATGCCGGTGGCGGGCCCGGTGGCGTTCGACTGGCGCGTTCCCCTGGCGCTTCGAGAACCCCCAGGCAGCGCCCCCGCGGGGGTGGCGAAACCTGGCGTGTTCCCGCCCGACCTGCTCAAAGGCCACGGTCCGGGCGGCCTGGAAGGCGTTGGAAGCGCCGGGAGGCCGGCTGCGGCCAACCATTCCAGGCAAGATGAACAGCTCAGCGTATCGGTTGCGCTCCGGAGCGTGAACATGGTCACGCGGTGATTCCTTGCGAACACAAATCTCAGAAGGAGAGCATAAGGAAGCCACAGAGGACATGAAGAACCATCCGGCGGCGAAAAGAGAAGACGTGCGCACTACGTATTCACGCAGGTCCACCGCGACGTTCATCGCGGCAGCGGGGGCCGTTATCCTGCTGACCGCCGCACCTGTACCCGCGAATGCGTCCACCGAGGTGCCCGCGGCAGCCGCGGCGAGCGCGTCGAACCCCTGCAAGTCGCAGCACTACTCCAAGGTCGCCTATACCTTCTACATCGGCCCGAGCAAGATGCCTCTGCGCTGCGGAACGAAAACTTGGGGCTACAACCACATAGTTGAGCGTGGACGCTGGAGCACCAGCTTCAAGAACAAGATCAGTGACACACTCTTCAACGGCTACGAGAGGACCCCCGGGGTGTACTACCGATACAAGGTGGGCACTGGTTGCTCCTCGAAGCCGCCGAGGAAGAACTTCAAGGTGGTCGTCAACAAGGGCCCCCTTGGAGGGATGCCGGGCGGTCTGACGCCCCAGGGGGTCATCACGGCCACGGTGGAGTACACAACCCCGGCCGTGGCCGCAGCGTCAGCGAGTGCAGAGGCAAAGTGCTGAGAGGAGCCGTATGGCCACCCCGGAGCAAGTGAGGGAAGCGCTCGCCCAAAGGCTTTCAGGACTGCAGAGCGAGGGAGGAGGAACCTCTCTCGAAGTCCTCGAGGTGAAGGTGACGTCTGTCCTCCCCAAACTGCTTCTGGAAATCCAGGTCAGCGTCTCAGGGCAACTCTGGGAAGTCTCACTCGACTACCAGGGTTATGAAGCGAGTTTGGTGAGCGGAGACCTCTCCGAAGAGAGCCTGAATTACCTCGGGATGCTTGTGCGGACCCACCTGTTCGAGTGGTGGCACACAAAGGACACGGAGAAGTTCTCAGCGCGCATGGGGAAAAGGCTGGACTGAGAGAGTGAGGTCCATCTCCTCCGGATCGCTCGTCAGGATCTGTACATCTGCCACGGGCCACCTCTGGGCCGTGCGGGGGCGGCCGGCACTGACCGACAACGACCACGAGGGCACGGCCGGCGGCCGTGCCCTCGTGGCGTGTCTGCCCGGCTAGACCCACGTGTCCAGCCACATCCGCCCCCGCCAGGACCCGATGGGGACGGCCTGGCCGGTGTACAGGGGCCAGAAGTAGATGAAGTTCCAGATGATCAGGAGGACCAGGACGCCGGCGGCGGTCGCGCCGATCACTCGGCGGGTGTCGGTGGAATGCGGAGGGCCGATGATCGCGCCGACCAGCATGGCGACCGCGAGGCAGAGGAAGGGGACGAAGACGACCGCGTAGAACAGGAAGATCGTGCGCTCCTGGTACATGAACCAGGGGAGGTACCCGGCGGCGACGCCGCAGGCGATGGCGCCGGCGCGCCAGTCGCGGCGGAAGGCCCAGCGCCACAGGACGTAGAGGACCGCCGCGCAGCCCGCCCACCAGAGCATCGGGGTGCCGAGGGCGAGGACCTCGCGGGCGCACTTGTCGGTGGTGCCGATCGGGCAGCCGGCGGAGCCGGGGCCGGGGGACTCGTAGAAGAACGAGACCGGGCGGCCCAGCACGATCCAGCTCCACGGGTTGGACTGGTAGGTGTGCGGGGACGACAGGTGGACGTGGAAGTTGTAGACCTCGTGCTCGTAGTGCCACAGGCTGCGCAGCCAGTCCGGCAGGAAGGTCCAGGAGCCGCCCCGGCCGTCGGTCGCGGCCCAGTTGCGGAAGTAGCCGCCGGTGCCGTCGGTGGGGGAGAGGATCCAGCCGATCCAGGAGGCGGCGTACACCGCGATCGCCACCGGCACCGTCGCCAGGAAGGCGAACCCGGTGTCGTACTTCAGCACCGCCTCGTACGGGTGCCGGGCGCCGGCGACCTTGCGGGCGCCCACGTCCCACAACACCGCCATCAGGCAGAACGCGGCCAGGATGTACAGGCCGTTCCACTTGGTGCCGAAGGCCAGGCCCAGCATCACGCCCGCGCCCCAGCGCCAGGGGCGCCAGCCGAAGCGGAAGGTGTCGGCGACGCGGGCGTCGGGGCGGGCGATGCCGTCCGGGCCGACCGGGAGCGCGGCGGCGAGTCTCTCCCGCGCCCGGTCCCGGTCCACCACCAGGCAGCCGAAGGCGGCGACCACGAAGAACATCAGCACGCCGTCCAGCAGCGCGGTCCGGCTCATCACGAAGTGCAGGCCGTCCACCGCCATCAGCCCGCCCGCCAGGCAGCCGAGGAACGTCGAGCGGAACATCCGGCGGCCGATCCGGCACAGCAGCAGCACGCTCAGCGTGCCGAGCAGCGCGGTCATGAACCGCCAGCCGAACGGGTCGAACCCGAAGATCAGCTCGCCCAGGCCGATGACGTACTTGCCGACCGGCGGGTGCACCACGTACGCCGCGTCCGTGGGGACGGCTAGGTGGCCGTGGGTGGCGAGGACCGCGTCGTTGGCGTTCTTGTCCCAGTTGACCTCGAAGCCCCGGTGGACCAGCGCCCAGGCGTCCTTGGCGTAGTACGTCTCGTCGAATATCACCGCGCGCGGGCTGCCCAGGTGCCAGAACCGCAGCAGGCCCGCGAGCAGCGTCACCAGCAGCGGCCCGCCCCAGCCCGACCAGCGGGTGATCCGGTCCGCCAGGTGCGGCGGGCAGCCCAGCACCTGCCACACCCTCGGCGAGGGCTGCGCGTAGGGCGGCACGAGCCGGTCCCGTACGTCGGCCGCGGGGGCGCCCGCGGGAGGTACGTAGCCGAATCGGCGCAGCCGCCGCTGCCAGGAGGGCCGCTCGTCGTCGGGCGGCGCCTGGCCCTGCCGGAGGTCCGTGGAGGACGCGGTACTGGTCACCGCGCCATGGTAGGGAAACGTGCCGTGTGAGTCCCGTGCAAGCGCGGTACCGATTGGGACGCGATCGTTTTCCGTGCCGCCCGGCGCCCCTGGGAGGATGGTCGACGTGACTGGAACCCTTGTCCTCGCAGGTACCCCCATCGGCGACGTCGCGGACGCCCCGCCCCGGCTGTCCAAGGAGCTCGCGGAGGCCGACGTGATCGCCGCCGAGGACACCCGGCGGCTGCGCCGCCTCACCCAGGCCCTCGGCGTGACGCCGGGCGGCCGGGTGGTGTCGTACTTCGAGGGCAACGAGTCCGCGCGCACCCCCGAGCTGGTGGAGGAGCTGCGCGGGGGCGCCCGGGTGCTCCTCGTCACGGACGCGGGGATGCCGTCGGTCTCCGACCCCGGCTACCGGCTGGTCGCGGCCGCCGTCGAGCACGACATCAAGGTCACCGCCGTGCCGGGGCCGTCCGCCGTGCTCACCGCGCTCGCGCTGTCCGGGCTGCCGGTGGACCGGTTCTGCTTCGAGGGGTTCCTGCCGCGCAAGGCCGGCGAGCGGCTGTCCCGGCTGCGCGAGGTCGCCGGTGAGCGGCGCACCCTCGTCTACTTCGAGGCCCCGCACCGCCTGGACGACACCCTCGCCGCGATGGCCGAGGTCTTCGGCGCCGACCGCCGGGCCGCCGTCTGCCGCGAGCTGACCAAGACGTACGAGGAGGTCAAGCGCGGCCCCCTCGGCGATCTGGCCGCCTGGGCGGCCGAGGGCGTACGCGGCGAGATCACCGTCGTCGTCGAGGGCGCCCCCGAGTCCGGCCCCGAGGAACTCGACGCCGGTGAACTCGTCCGCCGCGTCCGCATCCGCGAGGACGCCGGCGAACGCCGCAAGGAGGCGATCGCGGCGGTCGCCGCCGAGGCCGGCCTCCCCAAGCGGGTCGTCTTCGACGCGGTGGTGGCGTCGAAGCGCTCGGCGGGCTGAGCGGGCCCCGCGCCCTTCGCGCAGCGCGTATGCCGGGGTGCGCCCCATGGGCGGGCAAACGGGGGGTCGCGTGGGCAAAGGGATCGGGGGCCCCGGCGGAGCGGTTCGGCAAGGACCGGCCAAGGGGGGTCCAACAGTCGACAGGTCGCGTGCGTTCGGGGCGGAGCGGGCGTCCACTGGTCGAAGGGGCGGGAACCGTCCCCCGCCTCCGTACCGGGGGCGCCAGTGGACCGCAGGAGCTGGGCATGAGTGAGGTCGCCGGGCAGATCGCCGCCGTTCACGAGTCGTACGCGTTCGCCTGCATGCGCTGCGGGCACGGCTGGGAGCAGTCGTACGCGATAGAGCACCACATCGACACCGAGGGCCACGAGTGCGTCCGGTACGTGGTCGACGGCGCCGTCGTGCCGTCCCCGCTGAGCCGGCCGGTGTGCGAGAACTGCGACGGGCACGTCGTACGGATCATGCGCGCCGGGCAGGTGTCCTCCGTACGCCGCCCGGCCCCGGCCCCGGCCCCGGAGCGGATGCCAGAGCCGGTGCCGGTGCCGGAGGCCCACCACTGGCACCTCTCCGACCTGCTGCATCCCTTCCAGCGCCGGGCGAGCTAGCGCGCCCCTTCCGTAGGATCGGGGCATGCCTTCGAACGCCGGTGACAAGAACGCGCCGCCCCCGCTCCCCGCACCCCTCGGCGTCGAGGTGGCCGACTCGCACACCCACCTCGACATGCAGTCCGGCACCGTCGAGGAGGGGCTGGCGAAGGCCGCGTCGGTCGGTGTGACCACGGTCGTGCAGGTCGGCTGCGACCTGGCGGGCTCCCGCTGGGCCGCCGAGACGGCCGCCGCGCACGAGCGCGTCCACGCGACGGTCGCGCTGCACCCGAACGAGGCACCGCGCATCGTGCACGGCGACCCCGACGGCTGGTCCCGGCAAGGGGCCAGGCAGCCGGGCGGGGACGCCGCGCTCGACGAGGCGCTCGCCGAGATCGACCGGCTCGCCGCGCTCCCGCAGGTCAAGGGCGTCGGCGAGACCGGCCTCGACTTCTTCCGCACCGGCCCCGAGGGCAAGGAGGCGCAGGAGCGGTCCTTCCGCGCCCACATCGAGATCGCCAAGCGGCACGGCAAGACCCTGGTCATCCACGACCGCGACGCCCACGCCGACGTGCTGCGCGTGCTGAAGGAGGAGGGCGCACCCGAGCGCACCGTCTTCCACTGCTACTCCGGCGACGCCGACATGGCCGGGATCTGCGCCCGCGAGGGCTACTACATGTCCTTCGCCGGCAACGTCACCTTCAAGAACGCCCAGAACCTCCGGGACGCCCTGGCCGTGGCCCCGCTGGAGCTGGTCCTGGTGGAGACCGACGCCCCCTTCCTCACCCCCGCGCCCTAC
This sequence comes from Streptomyces recifensis, assembly GCF_002154615.1. Lineage (NCBI taxonomy): Bacteria > Bacillati > Actinomycetota > Actinomycetes > Kitasatosporales > Streptomycetaceae > Streptomyces > Streptomyces recifensis. The sequence continues at coordinate 7,825 of NZ_MUNH01000130.1, read as the reverse complement.
CGGGGCCGCCCCAACGCCCCCTACCTGGTCCCGGTCACCGTGCGCGCCATGGCCGCCGTACGCGGCACCGACGAGGACACCCTCGCCGCCGCCCTCGGCGCCAACACCGCGCGCGCCTTCGGGTACTGAAGGCGGCCGGGTCTTCACTGAGGCGCCAGTTCGAGCCATGACCCTGAGTGGTCGCGTCGCTTTGGAGAGTGACGTCCGCTCCGCTAGGTTCTGGGGGCCCGATCGGCCAACGCCCCCTGGAGCGTGTCGGCGTGACCCAGCAGTACGAGCGGTACGGCCCCCACGGCACCCTCGGCGACGAACCGGCCGTGCCGTCGGTGCACAGCGCGCTGACCCTGCCGTACGGCGTCCGGCCCGACACCTACCGGCCCGCCTACGAGGCCGTACCACCGCCCCGCAGGGCACAGCAGGGTGCGAGACCGGCAGGGCGCGGACGGCGGGCCGCCGGACGGCCCGAGTCGCCGGTGCGCCGGCTGCTGCCCCAGGCGCTCGTCGTCGCGTTCCTCGCCGGCGGCACCGCCGCCTTCGTCGCCGAGGACAAGGCGGTCGAGCTGACCGTCGACGGCCGCCCGCGCACCCTGCACACCTTCGCCGACGACGTCACCGGCCTCCTCGCCGACGAGGGCGTCCGGGTTGGCCCGCACGACGTGGTCGCGCCCGCCCCCGGCACCCCGCTGGCCGACGGCGACGAGATCGCCGTACGCCACGGCCGCCCGGTCCGGCTCACCATCGACGGCGAGCGCCGCGTGGTGTGGACCACCGCCGACACGGTCGACGGCGCGCTCAGGCAGCTCGGGGTGCGGGCGGAGGGCGCGTACCTGTCCGCGTCCCGCTCGCTGCCCATCGGGCGCGCCGGACTCGCCCTGGACGTCCGTACCGAGCGCAGCGTCACCGTCATGGCCGACGGGCGCACCCGCACCCTGCGCACCAATGCGGCCACCGTCGCCGAGGCGCTGCGCGAGGCCGGGATCACCCTGCACGGCGAGGACACCACCTCCGTGCCCGGCACCTCCTTCCCGCGCGACGGGCAGACCGTCACCGTGCTGCGGATCACCGGCACCCGCGAGACGCGCGACGAGGAGATCCCGTACGCCGTCCGCCGCACCGAGGACCCCACGCTGCCCAAGGGCACCGAGGTCGTCGACCGGGCCGGACGGCCGGGGCTGCGGCGCACCACCTACCTGCTGCGCACCGTCAACGGCGTCCGGCAGCGCCCCCGCCGTGAGCACTCCGAGGTGGTCCGCGAGCCACTCCGGCAGCTCGTCCGGGTCGGTACCAAGGCCCGCCCGGCCACCGCCTCCGGCGCGGACGGCCTGAACTGGCACGCGCTGGCCGTCTGCGAGTCCGGCGGCCGGGCCGACGCCGTCGACCCCTCCGGCACCTACGGCGGGCTCTACCAGTTCGACACCGCCACCTGGCACCGCCTCGGCGGCAGCGGCCGGCCCGAGGACGCGCCGCCCGAGGAGCAGACCCGGCGCGCCAAGACCCTGTACCTGCGGCACGGCACCTCGCCCTGGCCGCACTGCGGGGCGCGGCTGCGCGGCTGAGCCGGGGCGGCGGCGCCCGTGCCGCCCCGTACCCTTGTCCCGTGAGCAGCCCCACCCCCGACGCCCTCCTCGGTCCCGCCGACATCCGCGAACTGGCGGCCGTGCTCGGCGTACGGCCGACCAAGCAGCGCGGCCAGAACTTCGTGATCGACGCCAACACGGTCCGCCGTATCGTGCGCACCGCCGGGGTGCGCCCCGACGACGTGGTGGTGGAGGTCGGGCCGGGACTCGGCTCCCTCACCCTGGCCCTGCTGGAGGCGGCCGACCGGGTCACCGCCGTCGAGATCGACGACGTGCTGGCCGCCGCGCTGCCCGCGACCGTCGCCGCCCGGATGCCCGACCGCGCCGACCGGTTCGCGCTGGTGCACTCCGACGCGATGCTCGTCGAGGAGCTGCCCGGCCCGCCGCCGACCGCGCTCGTCGCCAACCTGCCCTACAACGTCGCCGTCCCCGTGCTGCTGCACATGCTCGCCGCCTTCCCGAGCATCGAGCGCACCCTGGTGATGGTCCAGTCCGAGGTCGCCGACCGGCTCGCCGCCGCGCCCGGCTCCAAGGTGTACGGCGTGCCCTCGGTCAAGGCCAACTGGTACGCCGAGGTCAAGCGGGCCGGGGCGATCGGGCGGAACGTGTTCTGGCCCGCGCCGAACGTGGACAGCGGCCTGGTCTCGCTGGTCCGGCGCACCGAGCCGGTCAAGACGTCGGCCACCCGCGCGGAGGTCTTCGCCGTGGTCGACGCCGCCTTCGCCCAGCGCCGCAAGACCCTGCGTGCCGCGCTCGCCGGCTGGGCCGGGTCGGCCGCCGCCGCCGAGGCCGCGCTGGTCGCCGCCGGGGTCTCCCCGCAGGCGCGCGGCGAGGCGCTGACGGTCGAGGAGTTCGCGGCGATCGCCGAGCACAAGGGAGCGGGCGCGTGAGCGTCACGGTACGGGTCCCCGCCAAGGTCAACGTCCAGCTCGGCGTGGGCGCGGCCCGCCCCGACGGCTTCCACGACCTGGCCAACGTCTTCCTCGCGGTCGGCCTCCACGACGAGGTCACCGTGACCCCGGCCGACGAGCTCCGCGTCACCTGCTCCGGGCCGGACGCCGCGTCGGTCCCCCTGGACCGCACCAACCTAGCCGCCCGCGCCGCGCTCGCACTCGCCGAACGCCGGGGCATCGAGCCCGCCGTGCACCTCCACATCGCCAAGGACATCCCCGTCGCAGGCGGCATGGCCGGCGGCAGCGCGGACGGCGCGGGCGCGCTGGTGGCCTGCGACGCGCTGTGGGGCACGGGCGCCACGCGTGCCGAGCTGCTCGACATCTGCGCCGAGCTGGGCAGTGACGTCCCCTTCAGCCTGGTCGGCGGCGCGGCGCTCGGTACCGGGCGCGGCGAGAAGCTGGCTCCGCTGGAGGTCGGGGGCACCTTCCACTGGGTGTTCGCGATGGCGGGGCGGGGCCTGTCGACCCCGGCGGTGTTCCGCGAGTTCGACCGCCTGACGGAGGGCCACGCCGTCCCGGCCCCGGAGGCCGACCCGGCCCTCCTGACGGCCCTGGCGAAGGGCGACCCGGAGGCCCTGGCGGCAGCCCTCACCAACGACCTCCAGCCGGCCGCCCTCTCCCTCTACCCGGAGCTGGCAGCCACGCTGGAAACGGGCCGCACCGCGGGTGCCCTGGCCACCCTGGTCTCGGGCTCGGGCCCGACGACGGCCTTCCTGGTCCCGGACGCCCCCACGGCCACCCGGGTCGCCCAGGCCCTTGAGAACTCCGGCACCTGCCGCACCACCCGCACGGCCGCGGGCCCGGTACCGGGTGCGACGATCCTCTGAGCCTCAGAGACGGTCGATCTCCGTCAGGTCGATGTCGATCCCGTAGGGCGCGGTCAGCTTGACCTGCGCGTGGTGGATGCCGGTCAGGGCATACGTCCCGGTGGCCTGGCCGCGCTCGTACACCTGCACCACGGGGTGGTCGTCCTCGCCGGCCATCTCCACCAGCCAGAAGTGGGGAATGCCCGCCGCGGCATACTTGTGTGGCTTGGTGTCACGGTCCCGGGCCTCGGAGTCCGGGGAGACCACCTCCACGGCGAGCAGGACGTCGGCAGCCTCGAAACGCGACTGGCGGCGATCCGAGACGGACTCGGCGCGCACGACGCAGAGGTCCGGCTCGGGGGCGTTGCGCCGGTCGAGGACAACGGGGATCTCTCGTTTGACCTTCAGCTCCGACGGCACGGTCCGGCGCAAGCCCTGGATCAGCATGTCGATCGTGTCGGAGTGAAAGATCCGTTGAGGGGTCACGAAAACCAGGCTCCCGTCGATCAGCTCTGTGTGCGGCGGGAGATCCGGCAGTGTGAACAGGTCGTCCACGGTGTAGCCGTCCTTGGGCGGCACCGGCCAGTGCGGACGGTGCTCTACGGACTCGGCGGTCATGGTGCCTCCCATGGACGGAGATCCTGCTGCCTGGGGTCAACGGTAGCGGCCGAACGTCGATCACGTCATCACAAAGAGTGACCGCACCCGCGCGCCCCGCCTCCGACCCGGCAGGGCCTACGCTTGAAGGCTGATCGATCCCCCTGCACAGGAGTGAAATGGCCGTCAATCTGGTCAATGTCGAGAACGTCAGCAAGGTCTACGGCACGCGGGCCCTGCTGGACGGCGTCTCGCTCGGTGTGTCGGAAGGGGACCGGATCGGGGTCGTCGGGCGCAACGGCGACGGGAAGACCACGCTGATCCGGATGCTCGCCAAGGTCGAGGAGGCCGACAGCGGGCGGGTCACGCACTCCGGAGGGCTGCGGATCGGGGTGCTGACCCAGCACGACTCGCTGGACCCCGGGGCCACCGTCCGGCACGAGGTCATCGGTGACCTGGCCGACCACGAGTGGGCGGGCAACGCCAAGGTCAGGGACGTGCTCACCGGGCTGTTCGGCGGGCTGGACCTGCCGGGCTTCCCCAAGGGGCTGGACACCGTCATCGGCCCGCTGTCCGGCGGTGAGCGGCGCCGGATCGCGCTCGCCAAGCTGCTGATCGAGGAGCAGGACCTCCTCGTCCTGGACGAGCCCACCAACCACCTCGACGTCGAGGGCATCGCCTGGCTCGCCCGGCACCTGCGCGAGCGCCGGTCGGCACTCGTCTGCGTCACCCACGACCGCTGGTTCCTGGACCAGGTCTGCACCCGCATGTGGGACGTCCAGCGCGGCACGGTCTACGAGTACGAAGGCGGCTACTCCGACTACGTCTTCGCCCGTGCCGAGCGCGAGCGCATCGCCGCCACCGAGGAGACCAAGCGGCAGAACCTGGTCCGCAAGGAGCTGGCCTGGCTGCGCCGGGGCGCCCCCGCCCGCACCTCCAAGCCCCGCTTCCGCGTCGAGGCCGCCAACGAGCTGATCAAGGACGTACCGCCGCCCCGCGACAGCAGCGAGCTGATGAAGTTCGCCTCCTCCCGGCTCGGCAAGACGGTCTTCGACCTGGAGGACGTCAGTGTCACCGCCGGCCCCAAGGAACTGCTGAAGCACGTCACCTGGCAGCTCGGCCCCGGCGACCGCATCGGCCTGGTCGGTGTCAACGGCGCCGGCAAGACCTCCCTGCTGCGGGCCATGGCCGAGGCCGCCCGCTCCGGCGGCGAGGAGCAGCCGGCGGGCGGCAAGGTCAACGTCGGCAGGACCGTCAAGCTCGCCTACCTCTCCCAGGAGGTCGCCGAACTCGACCCCGACTGGCGGGTGCTGGAGGCCGTGCAGCGGGTCCGCGAGCGCGTCGACCTCGGCAAGGGCCGCGAGATGACGGCGGGCCAGCTCTGCGAGACGTTCGGCTTCACCAAGGAGAAGCAGTGGACGCCGGTCGGCGACCTCTCCGGCGGTGAGCGCCGCAGGCTCCAGCTGCTGCGCCTGCTCATGGACGAGCCCAACGTCCTCTTCCTCGACGAGCCCACCAACGACCTGGACATCGAGACCCTGACCCAGCTGGAGGACGTCCTCGACGGCTGGCCCGGCTCGATGGTCGTCATCTCCCACGACCGGTTCTTCGTCGAGCGCACCACCGACAAGGTGTACGCCCTCCTCGGCGACGGCGCCCTGCGCATGCTGCCGCGAGGCATCGACGAGTACCTGGAGCGCCGGCTGCGCATGGAGGAGGCCGTCGCCCAGCGCTCGGCCGCCGCCGCGCCCGCCCCGGCCGCCACGGAGAAGAGCGCCGCCGACCAGCGGGCCGCGAAGAAGGAACTCCAGAAGATCGAGCGGCAGTTGGACAAGATCTCCGACAAGGAGTCCAAGCTGCACACCCGGATCGCGGACCACGCCACCGACTTCGCCAAGGTCGCCGAACTCGACGCGGAACTGCGCGAACTCGCCGGCGAGCGCGAGGAACTGGAGCTGCGCTGGCTGGAGCTGGCGGAGGACGCGTAGGGCGTACGGCGGAATCCGGCCATACCGGCGGGTCCGTAACGGCCGCATCACGGGGTGGTTCGTCCTTGGGCACAGGGGTCCACACGGGCCCCTGTGCCGTCACCGGTCGGTGATAGAAAGGCGGTTCGTAGGCTAAAAATCAGTGAACGAGGGGGAGCAGCGCTGATGAGCCAGCCGCCGCCCGGTCAGCCGCCGCACGGCGGCTTCGGCCCGCCGCAGAACCAGCCACCGCAGGGCCAGCCGCAGGGGGGCTTCGGCGCTCCGCAACAGCCGCCGCCGCAAGGCGGGTTCGGCGCTCCCCAGCAGCCCGGCTACGGTTACCCCCAGCAGCCCCCCGGCCCGTACGCCCAGCCCGGTCCCTACGGCCAGGCTCCCGGTCCGTACGGCCAGACCCCCGGCCCCTACGGGCAGGTCCCCTACGGCACCCACCCGCACCCCGGTGCCCCCGGCAAGCCGCCCGGCGGCAAGAAGCGCACCGCGCTGATAGCCGGGGCGGTGGCCGTCGCGCTGCTGCTCGTAGGCGGCACCGTGTACGCCGTCACCAGTGGCGGTGGGGACGACGACAAGCCCGTCGCCCACCCCAGCGGCGACACCCGGCACTCCGCCACCGCGTCCCCCTCCGCCGACACCGGCGACGGCGAGGGCGACGGCCGCGCGGACGCCGAGGACCTCAACGCGGGCCGCAAGCCCGGCGAGGCGAAGGTCCTCTGGTACAAGTCCGCCCCCGACGCCCCCGGCAACGGCGCGGACGCGCCCGGCCTCTGGGTCACCGAGAAGACCGCGGTGAAGGCCGCCTACAAGGAGGTCGTCGGCTTCCGCGTCGCGGACGGCACGCCCGCCTGGGCCCCGATCACCCTGCCGCACGAGGTCTGCGCGGTCACCAAGCGCGCCGGCGCCGACGGCAGGATCGTCGTCGCGTACATGAACGGCACCACCGACCGCGCCAAGTGCAACCAGCTCCAGCAGATCGACCTGGACACCGGCAAGAAGGGCTGGCACGCCCAGGTCGCCGACGGCTCCGCCCTGTTCGACAGCACCCGCAGCATCGAGCTGACGCTGGCCGGCCGGACCCTGATGGTCGGCCGCGACATGTCGGGCACCGCGTACGACGCGGCCACCGGCAAGAAGAGGTACGACCTCAAGAAGTACGGCACGGACTGCTACCCGGCCGGATACGCCGGTGACGGCGGACGCCTGGTCCAGGTGGCCTCCTGCGGGGCGGGCGGTGCCAAGGAGCGCGACGAGATCCGCGAACTGGACCCGGCCACCGGCAAGGCGAAGTGGACCCGCGTCGTCACCAAGGGCTGGCGGGCCGAGCGCGTCTTCTCCCTGAACCCGCTGGTCGTCTACCTGACCAACCGCGACAAGAAGGCGTGGAACATCTCCACCCTCGACAGCCGTGGCCGCTTCACCTCCGAGGTCAAGGTCGACAAGAAGTTCGCCCCCGGCTGCGGCTTCCTCTCCCTGGACCGCGGCCTGCAGAACTGCCAGGCCGTCGCGGTGGACGCCAGGACCCTGTACCTGCCCACCGAGTCCACCACCGGCGCGAACGAGATCATCGCCATCGGCCTCGCCGACGGCAAGGAGAAGTGGCGGGTGAAGTCCCCGCTCGCCCGCCCGATGGCCCCGGTCGGACTCCAGGGCGGCAATCTCATCGCCTACGCCGACGCGGCCTACACCCAGGGCGGCCGGGTGCTGTCCATCCCGACCGGCCCCGGCGCGCACCGGCCCACCACGCTGCTCCGGAACCCGGACGGCGCGGCGAAGATCGAGAACGGTTTCTTCGACGCCACCACGGTCTGGTCCGGCGGCCGCTTCTTCATCGCCACCAACCGGCTGAGCGGCCAGGACGACTCCGAGGAGAAGCTGATGATGGCCTACGGCAAGTAGCCCACGCCCTCCTC
>NZ_MUNH01000129.1:0-2552 GCF_002154615.1 Streptomyces recifensis | reverse complement strand
GCGGGGGCCGGGCGGCCGGCGGGGTCCTTGGTCAGGCAGGCGGCGGCGATCTCGCGCAACTCCCCGTCCAGCGGGCCGAGTTCCGGTTCCTCGTGGACCACCTTGTAGAGCAGGGCGGCCGAGGAGTCGCCGGGGAAGGGCGGTGTGCCGGTCGCCGCGTAGGCGAGGACCGCGCCCAGGGAGAAGACGTCCGCCGCGCCGGTGACCCGGCCGCCGAGGATCTGTTCGGGGGCCATGTAGCCGGGGGAGCCGACCGAGGCGCCGGTCGCGGTGAGGGAGGCGGTGCCGGTGGTGGCGCGGGCGATGCCGAAGTCGATCAGCAGCGGGCCGTCCAGGGTGAGCAGCACGTTGGACGGCTTCACGTCCCGGTGGACGAGGTCCAGCGCGTGCACGGTGGCCAGCGCCTCGGCGAGGCCGGCGCCCAGCGCCCGCACGGTGTGGGCGGGCAGCGGGCCGTGGTCGGTGACGGCCCGGGCGAGGGAGGGACCCGCCGCGTAGGCCGTGGCGGCCCAGGGGACGGGCGCGTCCGGGTCGGCGTCGAGCACCGGTGCGGTCCAGGCGCCGCCCACCCGGCGCGCGGCCGCCACCTCGCGGCGGAAGCGCGCCCGGAACTCCTCGTCCAGCGCGTACTGCGGGTGGACGATCTTCACGGCGACGGTCCGGCCGCCCGCGCTGCGGCCCAGGTAGACGCGGCCCATGCCCCCGGAGCCGAGCCGGCCCAGCAGCCGGTACGGGCCGACGGCGGCCGGTTCGTCCGCTCCGAGCGGCTGCATGGCGACCCCTCCCCCGCGGGCTCCCCCGTAAAGCCGCGCCCTCGCAGCGTAGTGATTACGCCCCGAGCAGTTCCACCTTCACGTCGGCCGGGAAGCCGGTCGTGGGGCCGACCCGGCGGGCGAACTCCGCGACCGCCTTCAGCTGCGGGGGGCCGAAGGAGAAGTCGAGGGTGGTGAAGTACTGCTCCAGGGTCGCCTCGTCGAACGCCTCCCAGCGGGCGGCCTGCTCGGCGACCTTGCCGACCTCCTCCAGGGAGACGTTCCGGGAGGCGAGGAACGCCTCGTGCACCTTGCGGGTGATCTCCGGCTCGCGTTCGGCGTAATCGCGCCGCGCGGCCCACACCGCGAAGACGAACGGCAGCCCCGTCCACTCCTTCCACAGCGCGCCCAGGTCGTGCACCTGCAGGCCGTACCGCGGCGCGTCGACCAGGTTGGCGCGCAGGGCCGCGTCACCGATGAGGACGGCGGCGTCGGCCTCCTGCATCATCAGGCTCAGGTCGGGCGGGCAGGTGTAGTACTCCGGCCGCACCCCGTACCGCTCGGCCAGCAGCAGCTGGGCCAGCCGGACCGAGGTCCGCGAGGTCGAGCCGAGGGCGACACGCGCCCCGTCGAGCCGGTCCAGCGGCAGCTGCGAGACGATCACGCAGGACATCACCGGGCCGTCGCAGCCCACCGCGATGTCGGGGAAAGCGACCAGGTCACCGGCGTTGCGCAGGAATTCCACGAGCGTGATGGGGCCGATGTCGAGATCACCGCGCACAAGCTGCTCGCTGAGCTTCTCCGGGGTGTCCTTGGTCAGCTCGAAGTCGAGGAGCGTGCCGGTTCTCGCGAGCCCCCAGTAGAGGGGCAGGCAGTTGAGGAACTGGATGTGGCCGACGCGCGGCCGGGTGCGAGAATTGTCCACATCGCGAGACTAGACCCCTTGCGATACACGGCCCCGACCGGCCCGGCGTGTGCGCTCCGGGCGGCGGGTTCAAACATTCGGGTGACGTGATCTTGACCTCTATTGCTTTCCGGTGCCCGCGTGCTAGGCTCGCCGCAAGTTGCAGTTTGGTTTCCCTTGCAGTACAGAGCCTGCGGAGCATGTGACCGCGGGCTCTCGTCGTTTTCAGATGAATGCAGTTGTGCAGCACCGTTCGCACTTGCAGGTTCTGGAGCAGGGCAACCCTTTTGGGCCCAAGGAGGGCTTATGGCTACCGGAACCGTTAAGTGGTTCAACGCCGAAAAGGGCTTTGGCTTCATCGCCCAGGAGGGCGGCGGCCCCGACGTCTTCGTTCACTACTCCGCGATCAACGCCACCGGCTTCCGCTCCCTCGAGGAGAACCAGCAGGTGAACTTCGACGTGACGCAGGGCCCGAAGGGTCCGCAGGCGGAGAACGTCACCCCCGTCTGATCACTGCCTGATCGCAGAACCTGAGTGCAGTACCCAAGGAGCCCCACGCCTTCCGGCGACGGGGCTCCTGCCTTTTCCTCGTGACGCATCCATGAATTGCGGGCGAATTCCGCGTCCCGCCCGCCGTGCATTGATCACCGGGGGCATTCCGGCCCCGGAGTTCTCACCCGAACGGCCGCGGGGAAGTCGCCGGAACCCCTAGGGTCGCTGCCCATGACCGACTCCCCCGCCTCCCCCGACTTCCTTGCCGCGACCCGGACGTTCTACGACGCGATCGCCGAGGACTACTCCGATCATTTCCGCCGGGCGCATCTCGCCCAGCCCGTCGACCGGGCCCTGCTGAAGGTGTTCGCGGAGCTGGTGGGGGCGGGCGCGGCGGTGGCCGA
>NZ_MUNH01000128.1:0-14446 GCF_002154615.1 Streptomyces recifensis | reverse complement strand
GCTGACGGCCGGGTGCGGGTCGGGGGACGGCGCCGGGGGAACGCCGGCCGGTAACCGGGGGCCGGGGAACCCCTACTGGGTCAACCCCGACGGCAACGCCGCCCGCCAGGTCGCCGCCTACGAGAAGGCCGGCCGGAGGGCCGAGGCAGCGCGGATACGGCGGATCGCCGAGCAGCCCGTGGGGGAGTGGCTCGGCCCGGAGAACCCGGAGGGGGAGGCGCGCGGGTACACGGAGGCCGCCGCCAAGTCCGGCCGTACCGCCCTGCTGGTCCTCTACAACATCCCGCACCGCGACTGCGGCCAGTACTCGCGAGGGGGCGCGGCCGACGGAGCCGCGTACCGGGCCTGGATCGACGGGGTGGCACGGGGCATCGGCGACCGCGCCGCCACCGTCGTCCTCGAACCGGACGCCCTGCTCCACCTGGTGGACGGGTGCACCCCGAAGAAGTTCCAGGAGGAGCGCTATGACCTCCTGCGGGGCGCGGTGACCGCACTCGCGGCCCTGAAGCACACCAGGGTCTACCTGGACGCGGGCAACGCGGGCTGGGGACACCCCGACCAGATCCACGCTCCGCTGAAGTCGGCGGGAGTGGAGAACGCCGACGGGTTCGCCGTCAACGTCTCCAACTTCTACTCCACCGCGGACTCCGTCACCTACGGCAAGCGCCTCTCGGCCAAGGTGGGCGGCAAACACTTCGTCATCGACACCAGCCGCAACGGCAACGGCCCCTACACCCGGGGCGCGCCCGGGGAGCGCTGGTGCAACCCACCGGGCCGGGCCCTGGGCGACCCCCCGACCACCAGGACGGCGGACCCCCTGGTCGACGCCTACCTCTGGATCAAACGCCCGGGAGAGTCGGACGGCGAATGCAGAGGAGGCCCGAAGGCGGGGGCCTGGTGGCCGGAGTACGCCCTGAAGCTGACCGAGGACTAGAGGACTAGGGGACCCGCACCCAGCGGGCCCTGGAAGGCGTCCCCTGGTCGTCGGCCGCGAACAGCATGTACCACCCCGCCTGCACCAGATTCCGGTTGGCCGGCACCCGTACCGTCACCCGGTCCCCGGCCACGCTGAACCCCAGCGCGATGGACCGCTGATCCACATCCGTCACATGCGTGGCCGCACTCGGCCGGATCAACCGCACCTTCCGAATGGTCGAAGCGTGCGGGGAGACGAACGTCCCCGACCCGCCCCGCACGATCCGCTCCGGCCCCGCGCCCAGCGAAGGCCGCGACCCCCGGTACAGATAGGGCGGCGTATAGATCTCGATCCGCTGCTCGAAGCTCCCCGGCCGGGTGTTCGCCCGGTCCCCGTACAGCGGGTCGGAGCCGAAGAACATGACCCGCCCGTCCGGCAGCAGGACGGACCCGGAGTGGTAGTTCCGTCCCACCAGCGGATCGGCGACCCGAGTGAAACGGCGGCTGTCCGGGTGGTAGATCCGCGCCTGGCGGATGTCGGAGTCACCCCGCCCCCGGTAGTCCTCCGAACCCCCCGACACCAGCACGGTGTCGTCGGGCAGCACCGAGACCTGCGGATACCGGGTCCCCTTCGCCAGCGAGGGCCCGTCCACGAACCGCGGTGCGGGTGCCCTGAGGTCGATCAGCCGGGTCTTCCTGCTGGCCAGCTTGGACTCCCCGACCCCGCCCCCGCCGATCACCAGATACCGCTCGTCCTGCGCCGGAGGCAACAGCACGGTGCCCGAGGTCTCCAGCCGGTCGGGATCGCTCATCCCCGGCAGCTCGGTGAACCGGTTCGTGCCCACGTCCCAGACGCCCGGCTTCCGGCCCACGTCGTCGGGTCCGTACCCCGCGTTGGAGCCCGAGTAGAAGACCTTGCCGTTCCGCATCAGGAACAGCGCCGGGTAGGTCGGGAACTGCCGGGCCCTCGGCGTGTACGCCCACTTCTTCGTCGCCGGGTCGAACACCTCGTTCTTGCCCGGCACCAACTGCCCGATGTCGTCCAGCCCGGAGACGCTGAGGACCTTGCCGTCCGACAGCGTGGTGAGCGTCGGGTACCAGCGGGCCTCGTTCATCGGGTCGACCTTGATGTACCGCTCGGCCACCGGGTCGAACTCGAAGGCGTCGCGGATGCCCTGGAAGTCCTTCTTGTCGAGCGCGAGCTTCTGCGCGATGCCGTACGTGTTGCGCGCCTCGGCGCCGGTGAGCCCGCGCACCCGGTAGTTGTCCTGGGTGCCGGTCTCGTACCTCGTGCCGCTGCGCTGGGCCTCGACGTAGATCCGGCCGAGGCCGGGGTCGTTGCGCAGGAAGCGGCCGGCGCGGTCGAAGACCTTCTTCGCGCGCGGGACCAGGACCGGGTCCTTGGAGACGAAGGTGCGGCCGTTGCTCCGCCCGGTGAACCGGGTGCCGGCGGGCAGCGTGACGGGGCGGTCCGGGTTCTCGTTGTGGACGATCATCAGGCCGCCGGCCTTGGTCACATCGCCCTTGAGCTTCTCGTACCGCTTGGTGCCGCCCGCGATCAGCAGACGGCCGTCGGCGAGCTGGGTGTGGCCGGTGCAGAAGAGGTCCTTGGGCGTGGGGATCTTCTTGACCGTGCCCCTGACCGGGTCCCAGAGCCGGGTGTCGAACTTCTTGGCGTCGAAGTTCTCCTGCTTGTTGCCCGACCCCGCCACCAGCAGCACCTTGCCGGTCCGCAGCAGCGCCGCGTGGATGGTGTCCTGGCGGTACTCCTCGGGGAACTCCACGATCTCCCAGTGGCCGTTGGCGGCCTTGTACTCCGGCTTGTCGATCACGTACTGGTGGTACCGCTCGGTGCCGAAGCGGTAGAGCCAGGGGCCGTTCATCCCGGCCAGCGCGAGGACCACCACGGCGCCCGTCCCCAGTCGGCGGGCGCGGCGGCGGCCGGTGAGGTCCCTCATTCGTCACGTCCCCCCAGCCCGCCGACGGCGATCCGCAGGGTCTGCTCGCTCTCACGGGCCGTACGCTGCGCCGGGACACGCGGCGCGGGCAGCGGTTCCGGCACCGGCTCGGCGGCCGCGCCCGGCACCCGCTCACCCCGCAGCGACCACCCCCACACGAGGATCGGCGACGCCGTGATCAGCAGGGCGAAGACCGCCCAGGTGATCATCGCCGGGTGGGCGTGGTCCAGCGCGAAGCCCGCGGTCAGCGAGCCCGCGAAGACCGCGACGAAGAACCAGTGGATGCGGAACGTCCCGAACAGCGTGTCCGGGCTGGCCGAGTCGCCCTTGGGGGTCACCACGAAGCCGCTCCTGCGGCGCAGTACCGCGTCCAGCAGCGAGCGGGCGTACACCGGCGCGGAGAGCGCCGACATCATCATGCCCGCGATCCCGCCGGACCCCTCCGGCTCGTGCGGGGAGACGTTGTGCCGCCTGTTCCAGAGGTACAGGCCGATCTGGAGCGCGGAGGCGTTGCCGTACAGCATCAGCCAGACGGTCGGGTCGATGTTCACGCCCGAGGCGCCCAGGCCCAGGAAGAGCGCGCAACTCAGGGCGGCGAGAATCCAGTTGAGGGCGGACATCGGGTAGAACACGATCATCATCGTGTAGTTGAGGAGCTTGCCCGGCGGCAGGGTGGCGAAGCCCTTCCAGTACTGCTTGAGGATCGTCTCGTACGTCCCCCGCGACCAGCGGAGCTGCTGGGTGAAGAAGTCGGTCCAGGCGTTCGGTCCCTCGCCCACCGCGAGCACGTCCGGGGTGTAGACCGACCGCCACTTGCGGCCGGTGGCCGGGTTGGTCGCCCGGTGCATCTCGAAGCCGGTCGCCATGTCCTCGGTGATCGAGTCGTAGAGCCCGCCGATCTGCTTGAGCGCGCCGATCCGCACCGCGTTGGAGGTGCCGACGAACATCGGGGCGCCGTAGCGGTTCCCGGCGCGCTGGATCAGGGCGTGGAAGAGGAACTGCTGCGACTCGGCGGCCTTGGTGACGAACGTGTCGTAGTTGCCGTACACCTGCGGGCCGATGACGAAGCCGACGTCCGGATCGCGGAAGTAGCCCAGCATCCGCTCCAGGTAGTTGGGGAGCGGGACGTGGTCGGTGTCGACGGAGGCGAAGAAGTCGTAGGCGTCGCCGTGCGCGTCCAGCCAGGCGTTGTAGTTGCCGTGCTTGGTCTTCGCGCGGTGCGGGCCCGAGGGCCGGTTCCACTTCGCCACGCCCTTGCGGCTGAAGTGGCGGACGCCGAGCCGGGCGCAGACCTCCTTGACGGCCGGGTCGTCGCCCTCGTCCAGCAGCCAGACGTGGAGCAGGCCCCGGTGCCGCAGCCGGACGGCGGCCTGAAGGGTCCGGGTGACCATCTCCAGCGGCTCCTTGCCGGGCACGAAGGAGGTCAGGAAGGCCACCCGGGTCCCGGCCTCGGGCACCACCGGCACCGGGTCGCGGGCGACGAGGGTGGCGTGCGCGTTGGACAGCACGTTCAGACACCGGAAGAGCTCGATCAGGCCGATCGAGACCAGCATCAGGGTGTCCAGCGCCGGCAGGAAGCCGTAGGCCGGGTAGTCGCGCTCGGTCCAGTGCTCCGGCCGGAGCAGCCAGCCCAGCAGGACGAGCGAGAGCAGCGGGGCAGCCCCCAGCATGAGCGCGGCCCGCATCCGGTGCGGCTCCTGAGAGAGCAGCGAGCGGTAGCGCACGGTGTACGGCCGGTCGACGGGTGGCTCGGTGAGCGGGCCGGCGAGCCGGCTGTAGTGCTCGTAGTCGTATCGCGGCCGGCTCCTCGCGGCCCGGCCGGGCCGGTGCGCGACGGCTCCGGGTCTGGTGGTGCGTGACGGATCGTCCGTCATGAGTCATCCCCCCACACGCGCGGATCGGCGCGTGTTTCGTCAGTCCTTCCGCCCGCGACGGACCTCCCCAGGCCGACGCGGGCGACTTCATGGCATGCGACCGTGACCACGCCCTGACTCACCGTGAGCAGGGCAGGGAACGGCGATGCTCCGGTCGCGGCGCGAGATGGCCCCCCTGGGCGCGGTGCGCGACCGGTACTTCCCCCCAACTGCCGTGTTTCCACGGCATCGTGGACAACAGGGTTCTACGTCGACGAGCATGATCGCAAGATGCGAAACCTGTTGTTTACCGGTCAAAACCGTTCATTGCGGTGAACGGAAACGCAAGCAGGCCCCCCGTTCGCACGGGGGGCCTGCTTGGTGTCTGTGCGCCGCCAGGGACTCGAACCCCGGACCCGCTGATTAAGAGTCAGCTGCTCTAACCAACTGAGCTAGCGGCGCCTGCTGACGTCGTAGACATTAGCACCCTGGTCGGCGGGAGGAAAAATCGATACCCGGGCCGCGCGCACCGCCGCCCAGAGCACCACCTCCGGGCCGGGGAGCCAGGGGTGCCGGGTGTCCGGGGCGACCAGCCAGCGGGACCCCGCCGCGGCGGGGCCGGCGTCGCCCTCCAGCGCCGGGACGGTCACCGCGTCGCCGGTGCCGTGACAGAGCAGCGGCGGTACGGCGTGGGTGCGCGGGCCCCACTCCTCCCAGGCCAGCAGGGAGGGCAGCCGGTGGGCGGTGCCCGGCGCCGCGAACAGCAGGGTCCGGCCCCGGTGCACCGCGACCGGGCCGCAGCCCGGACCCTCCGCACCCCACAGCCGGTCCAGCATCCGGCGCCCGAAGACCGAGGGTGCGCTCACCACGTCGAAGACCGTGCCGCAGGGCAGCACGACGGGGGCGTCGGGCCGCTCCTCCCAGAAGGCGAGCGTGCTACGCGGGTACGTTCCGGCGGAGGCGAGCCAGGCGGCTCCCTCGGCGGTGGCTGCGGTGACGTCCGGTGCGCTGGTCATGCACCCAGGTGTACCGCCGGTGAGCGGACGGTTTCCCTGGGTTGCGGAAAATGGGGACACCGGGGGGCGGGAGGGGGTATCTTGCCCACCTGGCATATGCCAGATGCGCGGGCAGCCCCCTAGTGCGGGTCGACCGCGCGGCGACCCTCGGGGTCGGCGCCCCGCATCAGGTCCCGGCCGAACTCCACCATCTTCCTGGCATAGTCCTCGGTCCACTCCGCCCGCTCGGCGATGTCCGCCGCCGTGAGCCGGTCGAACCGGCGCGGATCGGCGAGCTGGGCCGCCGCCACCGCCTGGAACTCCATCGCCCGGTCGGCCGCCGCGCGGAACGCCTGCGTCAGGTCGGTGGCCCGCGTCAGCAGGGCGCGCGGGTCGTCGATCGACTCCAGGTCGAAGAAATGCTCCGGGTCGGCGGCCGCCTCCGCGGGCTCGAAGAGCAGGGGCGCGGGGCGTAGCCGCGGTTCGTTCCGACGCGGCGAGGGCTCCGCCATGTCTTCATCTCCTCCTCGTACGTTCGCTGCACTCGGTCCCGCCTGCGGCCGGACCACCGTCCATTGTCCCGCGCCCACGCAAGACCGCCCCGGGGCCAGACCCGCACCTACGGTCAGGAGCGCCGTTTCACGGCTGGTACGGCACCCGGTGTTCGGCCAGGTGGGCCAGAACGGCGTGATTCGCCTCCCACCCGTCCGGGAACTTCACCAGGGTGCCGAGCTGGACCGGTTCCGTGGACGGGTACTCGTCCAGCAGGTCGCTCACGCCCGCGCGGCAGACCACGATGCAGGCGTGCCGGTGGCGGGAGGCGAGGACGCAGAGCCGGCCGGTCTCCAGGTGGAAGGCGGTGGCGTCCGGGCGGCCGGAGAGCGGGTGCAGGACCACCGTGACGTCGTACTCCCGGCCCTGGAGCCGGTTCGCGGTGTCCACGGTGACGCCCACCACGCCCAGCTCGGCCAGGGCCGCGCGCACCGCGGCCGCCTGGTCCCGGTGGGCGGTGCCCACGGCGACCCGGTCGGCGGTCAGCGGCGTCGGTGTCTCCGCGCGCTCGGACAGGGCCGCGCCCCCTCGGTCCAGCAGCCGCCGCACCACCACGGCCACCGCCCGCACCGCCTCCGGGTCGGTGCGCGGGGTGTGCCGGGCCGGCAGCTCCAGCAGACCCCAGCCGGACTCCGCCGCCTCGTCGATCACCCGGTCCGGCCCCGAACCGTCCGACGGCACCGCGAAGGCGAGCCGCCGCTCCCCGTGCCCGGTCCCGCTGCGGAACGGCGTGTACGGATAGAACGCGGCCGACACCAGCGGCGCCGCCGACGCGGGCAGCCGCCAGGACACCGGGAGCCGGTGCTGGGGGAGGCCGGGGTTGTGTGCCAGCAGCGTGGTCACCGCCGAGGCGGAGGGGTCGTAGGACAGGCCCGCCCACTGGTCGCCGCCCACCGTGGAGAACGGGTCCAGCTGGCCGGGGTCGCCCACGAACAGCGCCCGCTCGAACAGCCCGGCCACGGCCAGCAGCGAGTCCGAGCGCATCTGGTACGCCTCGTCCACGATCGCGTGCCGCCACGGCTCGTCCACCTTGACGTGCGCCCACTTCGCGGCCGTGGACAGCACCACGGGGAGCCCGCCCAGATCGCCCGCCTTGGCGGAGGTACGGACATTCGGCAGCGCGTCCAGCGCCTTGTCGTAGGCGTCGGTGTCGCTGCTGTGCAGGCGGCCCACCGGCAGATCGGGGTCCTTCTCGGCGAGGCGCAGCACCAGGTCGTCCACCTGGGCGTTGGTCTGCGCCACCACCATCAGCGGACGCCCCGCCCCGGCCAGCTCCAGCGCGGCCCGGACCACCAGCGTCGACTTGCCGGCGCCGGGCGGGGAGTCGACCACCACCCCGCGCTCGGTGCCGTGCAGGGTGTCGGCGAGGATCGCGTCCGTGGCGCGCGTGGCGGCGGCTCCGGGGTCGAAGTCCACGGTCGTCACAGCACGTCCTCCTCGGTCACCGCGTCCGGGATCTCCGGCACGGGCTCACCGGGCGGCCCGCCGTGCGTCCACGGGGTCTGCTCCGGGTCGGGCAGCTTGGCGCCGCCACGCTGCTCGTGCTCGAAGAGGGTGAAGCACACCGTGTCGCCCTTCTCCGGCACCGAACCGGCCTCCGGCTCCTTGCCCCGGCCCATCTTGTCCATGATCCGCAGCACCAGCACGCCGTCCTCCGGCGCGCCCTCGTACCCGGCGAACTCCGCCGTCTGCGCCCTGCCGTTCAGCGAGCGGTACACCTTGGCGCGCTCGCCCAGGTGCGGACGGTCCTCGGTGCGCACGGTCACCAGCGGACGCGGGCTCGGCCGCTTGCCCTCGCCGTACGCCATGACCACCTCGGTCACCTCGCCCGCGAACGCCTCCCCGGCCAGCCGCCGGGCCGCCATCACCAGCGGGTCGTCGAGCGCCTCCTGCGCCTCCAGCCGGGCCTGTTCGCGCTCGCGGCCGGCCAGCTTGCTGGCGGCGGTCACCGCGTCGTCCCGGCGCGGCTGCGGGGGTTCGCCCGCGGTGATCCGGTCCCGGTGCGCGGTGAACGACCAGCGGTCCCGCGTCCACCGCTCCTCGACATGCCCGCCCTCGGGGAGCGTCCGCAGCAGGTCGAGCCCCCGCCAGACCGCGTCCCACGTCGGGCGGGTGCGGCTCTCGACCAGGTCGCGGATCTCCCGCTCGGCGGCGGTGAGGGCGGTCAGCAGGTCCTCGGCCCTCGGGGCGTCCTCGGCGGCGGCCAGCGCGGTGTGCGCCCGGTCGTACCGCTCGATGGCCGGGGCCAGCAGCTTGTTGTCGAACGCCGGGTCGGTGGCCGGGCCCGCCGGGGGACACAGCAACTGGCCCGCCGCGTCCCGCGCCCGCTCCGCCCGCGCGGCCGCCTCGGCGCCGGTCTCGCCCCGGGGCGGGTCAATCCAGGCCAGCAGGGCGCCCAGATGCTGGTCCTCCACCATGGACTGGCCCGTGGCCCAGTGCCGGGACAGCGCGTCGGTCAGCGCCAGCAGCAGCGAGGAGCCCGGCACGCGGGACCGCTCGCCGTAGTGCGTGAGCCAGCGGCCCAGCAACGGCACGCGCGGCGGAGCCGGATACGGCGTCTCCGGCTCCTGCTCGGCCGTGCGCCGGAACCGCATGGAGCGGCCCAGCAGCCGGACGAGGTCCAGACCCGCGCGGCTCGGCACCACGATCTGGGGCGCGTCCGCACAGAGGTCCACCTCGACCTTGACGCGCTTGCCGGTCTCCGGGTCGGTGTCGGTGCGCTCCGCCGTCTCCACCGCCTCGGCGCAGGAGTCGAGGTGCGGCAGCACGATGTCGGCCAGCTCGGCGAGGAACGCGAAGCGCTGGTCGCGGTCGCGGGGCTGCGGCACGACCAGCAGCCGGGGCGCGTCCCGGTCGGTGCCGACCAGCGCGCCCAGCGGAGCGCCCGTCTCACCGGCGGTGGTCAGCGGGACGAACACCAGCGGACGGTCGGACAGATGACGGTGCCGTACGGTCGCGGCGGGCTGGGCGCGGCCGGTGGCGACCGCCTCCAGGCGGGCCAGGGTGGCGATCAGGGACACGGCACGGCCTCCCGGTCCGCCGCCTCGGCGAGCGCCTCGGCGCGCAGGGCGGCGGCCCGGCGCAGCGCGGCCACCACCGGGTCGGCGGGGTCGCCGCTCTCGCCGCGTGCCGCCGACAGCACCTCCCGGACCGTGCCCAGGGAGCCCAGCTCGGCGCGGAGCGGACGGCCCAGCCGGGTCACCGCGTCCGCCGCGCGGGACCGCTCCCGGCAGTGGAAGGCCAGCTCGCAGGAGGACAGGCACTCGGGTGCGTAGGTCGCGGGGACCGCGTCGACAGCGGCCGTCAGCTCACCGGCCGGGCGCTCCGGATCGAAGCAGGTGCCCTCGGGCAGCTCCTCGGCGATGGTCTCCACGCGCGTCAGCCGGGCGAGCTGCCGCGCGGTGACCGCCCGCTGGGCGCGTACGTCCACCGCGCGCGCGGTGGCCAGGTTGGAGAAGTCCTTCGGGCAGACCAGCAGCACCTCGTGCCGTACGGCGGGCGGCGGGCTCAGCCGGGCCGCGACCGCCTCCAGCGCCAGCACGTACACCGCCGCCTGCCGGGCGGCCGCGCCCACCTTCGCCGGGTCGGCCGAGCCGTCCAGCATCGGGAACGACTTGATCTCCACGACCGTCCAGCCGCCGTCGGGGTGCACCACCACCGCGTCCGGCTCCAGGAAGGCGGGCGAACCCGCCACGTCCAGGGCCAGCATCGGGTGGTCCAGCAGCGTCCAGCCGCCCGCGGTGACCGCCTCGCGCAGCGCCAGCGCCGTACGCGCGGTGCGGCCCTCGGGGCCCGGCGCGCTCAGGTCCGGCACCGCCGCCCCGGCGGGCGGTTCGGCGGCCGGGTCCAGCAGGGTGTGGGTGAGCCGCAGCAGCTCGGCGCCGCCGTCCGCCTTCACGCGGGCCTCGAAGGTGTTGCCCCGGATCAGCGCGAACTGGGACTGCCCGTAGTCCGAGGGGGCGCCCAGCGCGCCCGCGAGCGCGGCCTTGTCCACCCCGGCTCCGTCGAGGATCGCGCGTCTGCGGCAGCCCGGGTTGGCCGCGAGCGCCGCGAGGGCGCGCGCGTCCAGCGCCTTGGCCGGTACGTCGGGACCGCGCAGCTCAGCGAGCCGGTGCCGCAGCGCCGTCCCCCGCGTCGCTGGGGGAGGCGTCGGTTCCGGCCGCGGGGTCGAGCCGCGACTCGCGCTGCCGTGGAATTCGCTCACCCGCGGAAGTCTGGCATCCGTCACTGACAATCGGAGCGGGACCGGCGTTTCCGGCCGCCGTGAGCGGGGCCGCCCAGGCGGTCAGCCGCAGCCGCGCGGCCGTCGCGGCCCGCGTCACGTAGGGGGCCAGGAGCAGGCCCGCGCCCATCACGACCGCGCCCGCGACCGCGTCCAGGAAGTAGTGGTTGGCGGTGCCCATGACCACGATCGCGGTGAGCAGCGGATAGCCGACCGCGGCGATCCTGGCCCAGCGGGAGCGCCCGTACTTCCACATCACCACCCCGCAGAACAGCGCCCAGCCGACGTGCAGGCTCGGCATCGCCGCGTACTGGTTGGTCATCCCGCCCATGCCGCGCGGGGCACTCGCCTCGCCGCCCCACCAGCCGTACGAGCTGTAGTGCGCCATGGTGTCCACGAAGCCGTGGCCGGGCGAGAGCAGCCGGGGCGGGCAGGTGGGCAGCAGGGTGAAGCCTATGAGTCCTAGGAACGTGGACGTCATCAGCCAGGTGCGGGCCGCCCGGTAGTGCTCGGCGCGGGCACGGAAGAGCCAGACCAGCACCGCGGGCGTGACGACGTAGTGCAGGGAGGCGTACCAGAAGTCGGCCGGTATCCCGAGCCAGGGCTCCGCCGTGAAGAGACGGTTCAGCGGGTGCTCGGCGTTCAGGTACAGCGCCTTCTCGATGCCGAGGATGGCCAGACCGTGGTCCACGGCCGAGGAGACGTCCCCGCGCGCGAGGAGCCGTCCGGCGGTGTAGCAGCCGTAGACCAGCAGGATCAGCGGCAGTTCGGTCCACCAGCGCGGCCGGGTGGCCGGCACCGCCCCGGTGTCCGCTGCCTCGGTCTGCGGCATCCGATCGCCCTCCCCCTTCGCGCTGGCCTGGCACCCCCCGCGGGCGCCGTGACACTTTACGGTGTCGGTCCGCCCGTCCGCGCGGGCGTTCCGGCTCTCGAAGACGCCCGTATCGCCCACCGGGTTGCCCGCGCGCGCGGTACGCCATCATGGAAGGACCCGGCGAACGGGTTTCCCCGGCGTCCACTCGGCGTCCCTCTTCCGGAAAGGTTCCCCATGGCACCGCGCATCCTGCTGGCCCGGCACGGACAGACGGCCTGGTCGCTGTCCGGCAAGCACACGGGCAGGACCGACGTGCCGCTCCTCGAGGAGGGCCGGCGCGGGGCCAAGCTGCTCGGCGAGCGTCTGCGGCACACGCCGCCGGCCGGGTTCGCGGACGTGGAGGTGCGCACCAGCCCGCTGGTCCGCGCGCACGAGACCTGCGAGCTGGCCGGGTTCGAGGACCGCGCCGAGGTGTGGGAGACCCTCATGGAGTGGGACTACGGCGCCTACGAGGGCATGACCCCGGCCGAGATCCAGGACGTCCGGCCCGGCTGGCTGATCTGGCGCGACGGAGTCCCCGAGGGCGAGACCCTCGCGGAGGTCACCGCCCGCGCGGACGAGGTCGTCCAGTGGGCCCGCTCCGCCGACCGCGACGTCCTGATCTTCGCCCACGGGCACATCCTGCGCTCCATCGGCGCCCGCTGGCTCGGCCTCCCCATCGACTTCGCCGCCCGTCTCCGCCTCAACCCCACCTCCCTGTCCACCCTCGGCTGGGCATACGGCGAGCCGGCGATCGAGAGCTGGAACGACACGGGCCATCTGGTCGGCTAGGGAAGGGACCCTGGGGAGGCGCGCTCTCTCTATCCCCGCCGGGGCCGCGGCAGCGACGCGTGACGGTCCAGGAAGTCCGCCACTCCGGTGGCGCGACGGTGGGGCAGCAACACCCGCGCGGTGCCCGCCAGCATGGTGTGGATGCGGGAGGACTGGACCTGGGCGAGCAGGTCCAGCACGCGCAGACCGGCGCCGGCCGCCTCGTCGGGGTGGCCGTCGCGGGCCAGGTCGTCGGCGAGTTCGGCGGTGTACAGCGCGATGTTGCGGGAGAAGTGCGGGTCCTGGAGGCGGGCCGCGCGGCGGGCGTGCCGGGTCGCCCGGCGCCAGTCGCCCAGCGTCGACCAGCACTGCGCCTCCAGACCGGCCAGCTCGGCCTCGCCGTAGAAGCTCATCCACTCCGGGTCGGCCTCGCACGTACCGCGCCCGAACAGCGCCTGCGCCCGTACGAGCGCCTGTTCGCAGGCGGTGCGGTCGGCCAGCCCCGCCCAGCCGCCCGCCTCGCGCAGCGCCAGCAGGGACATCAGCCGGGGCGAGCCCAGCGGACGGGCGGCCCGCTGCGCGGCCTGCGCGGCCCGGACCGCCTCACGGGGGCGCCCGGCGTCCCGTGCGAGGAAGGCCGTGTTGCAGAAGGCGTGTGCCTCCAGACCGGCGTCCCCGGTCATCCGGGCGGTGGCCAGCGCCTCCGCGTAGTGCGAGCGGGCGTCGTCGAAGCGGCCCGAGTCATGGGCCAGCCAGCCCACCGAGATGGCGAGTTCACCGGCGCCCGAGTGCAGCCGCTCGGCGGTGGTCTGCCGGGTCGCGCCCGCGTCCAGCAGGGCGTAGGCGGCGCGCAGCGGCTCCGCGGCGCGCCGGTAGAGGCCGTCCGCGCCGTGCTTGTCGTCCAGCAGCCGGATGCGCCGGACGGCCTCCTCGACGGCGGCCGCCTCCGAGGTGCCCGGCCGCCGCGCGGCGGCCGAGGCGTCCGTGGCGATGCCCAGCGGGCCCAGCGCGGCGGCGGCCGCCACCGTGGCACCCGTACCGGTCATGAATGCGCGACGCAGCACGTCGCTCTCCTCGTGGTTCAGGGGGTCGTAAGGATGCTCGTACCCGGCGACCGGGACGGCGTTCGGTGGCGCGGCCGGGCGCGCGCCGCGCCCGCGCACGGCCGAGCGGGGCGCGAAGCCGAGGTCGGCGAGGGTGCGGCCGGGGAACATGTGCAGGAACACCCGCTCGTACGCGTAGTTGGGACAGCGGATCTCACCCGCCTCGACTCTCCCGACGTAGCGCGCGTCGCAGCTCACCCGCTCGCCGATCTCCCGCGCCGCGCGCCGCACCAGGGCGGCGAACTCCGCGGGGGAACGGCGGCCGCGCACCTGCCGGAAGGCGGTGTTGGGGCGGGGCGGCCGGTCGGGCTGCGCCGGGGTATCGGTTGACGACGCCATGGCCGGTCCTCTCGTGCGAACCGTCGAACCCTGCCGGAACGGCAGCCTCCACGGGTGTGGTCACCCGTGTGACACCGTGGGTCCGGCGGGGCAAGAACGTACAGGCTGTGTCCGGCCCGACACGCAGTGTTTGGCTACAAAACGGATATCTCATCCACGATCTGCCATGAACTGCCATCCTTTGCGGCGCACTTGTGCCGTAGCCCTTGACGCCGTCCCGCGTTGTACGTCACGGACCGCAACAGGCAGCGTGCTGGAGGCCGGCATGGAGACCCGTCCCGACAACGATCCGTGTCTGGTGCCGTCGTGGTCGCGGCCGCCCGGCGACGCGGCGTGCGACCTCGTCACGGTGCCGACCCGCCAAGGCCTGGAGGCCGTCGACATCCTGCGCCGTGCGGCCGCCGAGGGCGTCGGCCCGGTGCTGCACGACGACGGCCGCGACACGCTCGGCTTCCTCGTCCCGCCCGGCACGGCCGGCCACTGGGACGTGCCGGGCAGCACCTGCGTCCGCACCGCCGGGCGCGGCCTCCGGCTGAACCCGGAGCCGCCGGTGCAGGGCTCCGACTGGCTGCTGCCGCCCGGTGAGGCCGACCTCGCCACCGACCCGGCCACCCTGCGCCGGGCACTCGGCGAGGCGGCCCGTCTGATCGAGGCCGCCGACAGCTGCCGCTGACCGGCGCCGTGCGGCATGCGCCCGGGCCACCTGCGAGAATGGGCCGATGGGCAGGTCCAGGGACAACCGGCGCGGGGCGGCCGCCGAAGCCGTGGTGGAGGCCGTCGAGGGCGGCCTCGCGGAACTCATACCCGACCCCGACAGGGCGCGGGCCTGGTCGTTGCTGATCGACGGCGCCCCGCAGTCGCACGTCGACCTGGACGACCCGGCCC